>NZ_JBALMG010000050.1:43964-48785 GCF_036963225.1 Bacillus sp. JJ783
AAAAGTTATGTTATTCATTATAAATTCTCCTTACTTGTTTAATGTAGAAGCAACAGCTTTTGCATCGATAAGAGCGGAAAATACCATGCCCATTGTATTTAAGAAATTGTTCGTTTTCATTTTGTTCATCATATAGATCCGCTCCTTTTCAAATGGTTGTTGTTACTTTCTGACTTAATTGTATAAGATAGTGGAGGGAGTCACTATCGAATTAGCTTACAAGAAAATTACACTTTTGTAAGAATTGAAATTTAACAATAAATACTTATTTTTATTACCAACTCCTAAAACTTAGTGTTATAATCGTTATAAGAAAATGATTATACTTCGGATATTCAGAAAGGAACGAAACAAATGTATAAACTAATTACATTTTCGTTGAAATATATATTTAAAACAGCTGGGAAAGTAGAAGTACAAGGGAGAGAGAAATTACCGGAAGGTGGCCCTTACGTTGTTGCGTGCACACATACAAGTTTTATGGATGTTTTAATGTTAGCTGCAGGAATGTATCCAACTCAAATTCATTACATGGCAAAAAAAGAATTGTTTGAAGGTAAATTTAAAAATTGGTTTTTTAAAAATGTAAATGCATTCCCTGTAGACCGTGCGAATCCAGGGCCAAGCACATTGAAAATTCCATCGCGTTTATTAAAAGAGGGAAAAGTAGTAGGGATTTTCCCAAGTGGGACGAGATCATCAGAAGACGTTTCATTAAAAGCTGGGGCTGTTACGATTGCAATGCGTTCTAACGTTCCGTTAGTACCGGCAGCTTATATTGGCCCATCAAGTATAAAAGAATTGATAAAAGGAAAAAAAGCGCAATTAGTTTTTGGAGATCCAATTCAAATTGATGCTGAAGAACAAATAGATCGAAAAACGGCTATGAAAATGATGACAGATGAATTAAATGCAAAGTTTGAAGAACTAAAGGAAGTTTTACAGCCAAATTAAAAGTAAGAAAAGACGACCGGGCATAGACGGTCGTCTTTTCTATTATTATTTATATAAAGGGGAAAGGGGACACAAAGTTATATAAGCGTAGCAGCGTAAATGAAAGCAGTAAGAAGAATCGAGCCGCTAGCTAGTCCTAAAAAATCTAATTTGTTAAAAGTCATGTTATTCATTATAAATTCTCCTTACTTGTTTAATGTAGAAGCAACAGCTTTTGCATCGATAAGAGCGGAAAATACCATGCCCATTGTATTTAAGAAATTGTTTGATTTCATTTTGTTCATCATATAGATCCGCTCCTTTTCAAATGGTTGTTGCCCTGTTTCTGACTTAATTATATGAAATGTTGCGGAGAGTCACTATCGAATTAGCTTACAGGAAAATTACACTTTTGTAAGAAAAACAAATGAAAGTGTAATGATGAGAAGATTTGACATATGTTCATGTGATTTATTAAGTTAAAAGTAGAGGTGAGTGTATGGCTAATATTAAAGATATTGCAAAGATGGCTGGGGTTTCAGTTACGACTGTTTCGAGGGTATTAAATGATCATCCGTATGTAAGCGAAGAAAAAAGGAAAGTTGTTTTAGAAATAGTTGAGAAATTGAATTACTCGCAAAATGCAAATGCTGTTCATTTATCAAAAGGGAAAACGAATATTGTTGGTGTGATTTTACCTTATATTAATCATCCGTGTTTTGATGCGATGGTGGGTGGAATGATGGAGGTCGCATTAGCTCATAACTATCGAGTACTTCTTTGTCAAACGAATTACAATAAAAAAGAAGAAATGAAAAGTTTACATATGTTGAAAACAAAGCAACTAGACGGTCTTATCATTTGTTCTCGTGCCAATGAGTGGGAAATTATAGAGCCGTATGCAGCGTATGGGGCGGTTATTGCTTGTGAGGATAATGATATTGAAAGTATATCGAGTGTATATACAGATCATTTTAATGCTTTTCAATTAGGGATGAGTTACCTTATTGAAAAAGGTTATAAGAAGATTGGATATTGTACGGGAAGAAAGTTAGGACCAAGTAGTAAGAAACGTTTTGATGCTTATAAACAACAGCTACAATTAATAGATGAAGAAGTGATGGAAGATCGGATTTTCACAGAATGCTTTACATTAGAAGATGGTGTAAGAGTTGCACATCAATTCAAGGAGATGGAGAATCCTCCTGAAGCATTAATAGTGGCAGGAGATGAAGTTGCTATTGGGATCATGACAGAAGTTGAAAAATTAGGTATTAAAGTTCCTGAAGATTTAGCGATTATTGGTTTTGATAATCAACCGATTTCTCAAGTTTTACAACTGACAACCATTGACCAAAATTTAAAGGGAATAGGTAAGACGGCTTTTGAAATGTTTTACAGGCAAGTAAGTGATGAGAGTTCTAAACAAGAAAAGATGGAAATTCCGTATAAACTTGTGGAACGCTCCACGGTTTAGTAATAATCCGTTATGTGTATAATCACATAACGGATTATTTTTTGAAATGTCTTTGACAAGAAACCCGTTTCATACTTTATAAAAGAGTTACACCGGTCTGTAATAATCCATGGATTCTTTTCAAGTGTTAAAACAATGAATAGAATTTGGAGGAATATGCATGAATGAGCTTTTATTAAGTATGAAAAAATATGTAGAGGATGATGAACAAATTTTAGCATTTGTGATAGGTATATTTGAGAAAGATGATTTTACCTTATCATATCGGCATGGGATTTTTGTTGCTACTACTAGACGTCTCCTTTTTTACGGGGAATTTCCTTACTATCCTGCAACATTTGAAGAGTATTCGTATTTGCATATAGACGACATAAATTCTCATCCGCATTTAGTATTTACTTGCAAGCAGGAAACGGTGACAGCTAAGTATATTCAGAAAGGTAATGTGGAACGCTTCGCTCGTACAGTTCGAGCAAATATGAATAATTAATCAGGCGTGTGTTTAAACATAATAACCTTACTGTTATGAGAAGAATTGCGTAATAAAAACCACTTCTAAACCTCTAGGAGATAGTGATACAATGTCAAATGGGGGGAGGGATGAACTATGGTTAATCAACGTATAAAGGAAATCGCATTAATTACAATCGGTTCATTACTATTTGCAATTGGTATTAATTACTTCGCAATTCCAAACCGTTTATCAGAGGGTGGAATCATCGGTCTAACGGTTGTTACTTATTATTTATTTGATTGGTCACCAGGAATTGTAAATTTTGGTTTAAATGCAATTTTATTAGCTGTAGGTTATAAATTTTTTGATAAGAAAACGATGGTTTACACAATTATAGGTATTGTGGAAACATCTTTGTTTTTATATGTTACAGAGCACATTCAGTATCAAGTAAATAGTGATACATTATTAGCGGCTTTATTCGCTGGTGTATTTGTAGGTATCGGATTAGGATGTATGTTCAAAGCTGGAGGTACATCAGGAGGATCGGCAATTTTAGCGCAGTTAGCAAATCAATATTTAGGTTGGAGCGTCGGAAAAGGCGTACTTATTATTGATATCGTTGTAATTGCGGGTTCTGTATTTATAATAGGACAAGAAAAGGCAATGTATACACTTGTAGCTGTATTTGTCGGGGCGAAAGTGATTGATTTCATCGTGGAAGGTATGGATACAAAAACAGCCGTTACGATTATTTCGAACCAACCAGACTTAATTCGAGAGACTATTACGAAAAACATGACACGCGGTGTCACTGTATTAGAAGGACGCGGCGGATATACTGGTAAAAATAAAGAAGTATTATATGTCGTTATTAATAAACAAGAGCTTGTTAAGTTAAAGCAAGTTATTAGTAGAGTTGATGAAGATGCTTTCGTTGTTATTCACGATGTACGTGATGTACTTGGTGGTGGCTTTAAAGCGAGCTAAAAGGTGAACGAGTAAATTCGTTCGCCTTTTTTAATTCTTACAAAAATGTAAGTGTAATGTAATGAGATTCAATAGTAGATTTTATTCCTTCTTTTTAAAATGGATGTATATATATCCTGCAGAGGAGGAATGTTTAGTATGAAGAAAAAAATGATCACTACTATAATAGCGATGATAGTGATAGTAGTAATGTTACTGCCTACAAAACTTGGACCAGTTATCGATAAATATAATCCACTTTATAAGACGAAAGAATATTATACGGTTGTGAATACAATTGGTCAGCATATTGGTGATGAATGGTATGAATATGAATTTATTGCATTTGACGAACGTGGAAAAGAACAAAAAATAAAGAAGACTGTTAAGCATATGTTAAAGAGAGATGAAGCATTAAAAGTGTACGCAAAAGGACGCTACGGCGAGGCGATTGAAGAAATTGAAGCTGTAAATATTCCTATTAATGCGAAGAGTAAACTTTTAACGATGAGATAGCGAATTATACCCCCGCCTATTTTTTGTCGAAAATAAAAATACTAGGTAGGGGTATTTTGAAGTGCATGAAAAAGCCTTAGTCCATATGGACTAAGGCTTTTTTTATTATATAAAGGGGAAGGGGGTACATTGTAGTAGCATGAGTGAAAGGTATAAGAAGAGTAGCTACTAGCAATGTAATTTGGTTATGTGAGTGTTCTTCTTATTTGGCTTACTTTCTAACTTTATTGTACGAGATGTAGGTAAAGGAAACTATCGAATTACATTACACATAGCTTACAAACATGTAAGCCTTCTGTAATGTAATTCGATGGTTAAAAGATAGTAAATTTAATATAGTGTAACTAGAAAGTCTCATTTTATTACTTTCTGATTCGTAATGTTAATGAAGAACGAAAAACCAACTAACTTTGAATAGCCCTCATCTTAGCTTAAGATGAGGGTTTTTTTTAAACCTTACAATATTGTAAGG
>NZ_JBALMG010000051.1:0-7608 GCF_036963225.1 Bacillus sp. JJ783
AGGTGGGAGTCTTACTGCCCGTTAATAGCGGGAAAAATATACCAATGCAAGTTCGTACATAACCTGCAACTTTTGTATACTTCTTCCCCCTTACTTCGCCTCTTTCTTTTTCTTTCTCCATGCGTTTACACTATCAAAGAAAAAGTTAATAAATAGCGTTCCTAATCCCGCTAATAAAAATGTCATTAAAAATAGAACCCATATACTTTTATCTTTTAATAAATAATATCCTACAAGGAGCACAACGGCGATCCATACATATTCAAGAATTCTTTTTAGCTTTTTCTCTTCCAAATTATTCGCTCCCTTTTTCTATACTACTTTTAGTATAACAAAAAAGAAGCCTATCATGATAAGCTTCTTTTTCTTATACCTTACTTGTTGATACTTTTTTCAACCAGTGAAATAGCATTCTCTAACGTACGATTCATTGATTCAACATACTCATCTTTTACATTTTTATCTTTTAACACAACTTCTGCAACAGTGATTTTTTGACTTAATGATTTAACTGAACCGTCTTTTATATTTCCATCTTGCGCTTTCTTTACTAAAGCTTTTGCAAATTCAACATTCACTTGTAATTTTTCTTTCGGTGTTTTTGGCTGTTCTTCTGCCACTTTTGATTGTACGAATGTTTGGTTTGCTGTTTTTAATTCATTATACATTTGAACAAATTGCTCACCTGTACTTGTCATATTCCCAAACACTTTCTTAGCATTGTCATAGTTTTTTTGTAATTCTTTGAAAGCTTCTTGTGAATATTGACCTGGCTTTTCACCAAATTCATAAGTACCTGCCAATACTTCTTTCACTTTCGCAATCTCTTCATATAACGCATTTACTTGCTCTAATTTTGTACGATTAGAAAACTCGTTATATGCTGCTACTACTTCTGAAGAACTTAATGCTTTACTATATAATTTTGCTAATGCAATTTGTCCATTTAACGGAATACCACCATTTCCGTTGCTGTCTGGATCTGCACCAAGTGCAAATGGCACGTTCGGATGATACACTTTCCCACTAGCTGGCTGACTATTTACTTTTTTACCATCTACATAAATTGCTACTTCACTTCCGTTATACGTTCCTGTTAAATGATACGTTTTGTTTGCTTCTAATTGAACGCCAACACGTTTATAGCTTCCGCCAATATGAGCCCATAATTCTACATAGCCACTTCCTGTAGACTCAAAACCAATTCCACCACTCTCTGTATTTTGCAAAATACCTTGTCCGCGAATTTCATTCATTGAAAATACAGTTTCTAACGTAAATGAATTTGCTACTTTTTCTTTTTGTGCTGCTGAAAATGGAAGATACCCAAATGTATTTGCTTTTCCATTTAATTTCATTACATTTGTTTTCAACGCTTTATCATATTCAATAGATACATTCCCTTTCACATCACCTTTTGTTCCAAACGGTGAGTTATCTTTAAATGTACCATCTAAGAAATTCACATCAAAAACGTCTGCCTTTGGCACTTTTACATTCGGATCAATATTATCTTTTTTCGTAGTAATTTCAGCCGTTAACGGCTGCGCGCTTTCATTGCCAAACGAATCAATCGCAACTACTTCAAGTGTATATGATTTCCCGCCATCTAATCCTGCAAGTGTAAATGTAAGTTCTTTTGGAACTGGATCACGATAAAACTCTGAGAATGCTAATAACTTATTTTTAATCTCACCTGTTTGTTTATCCTTCGCTTGTACGCGATAAGAATGAACAAGAAGGTTGTCCACCGCTTGTGGGAATGTCACTGTTGCTGCATTTTCCGTTACATTTGATACTGACAATTTCGCATCTTTCGCAAAAGATGGCTTTTCTTTATCACGATCTTCTACATGCGTAAATGTTTCTTTCTTTGATGGCAACTGAATTTTCCATGGCTCGCCTGTCCAAGAATTTGTATGGAAATCACGGCGATTAATTGTTACTTCTTTATCATCTACTTCTACTAATAAACCTTGACTTAATGTGCTAGCTCCTGGGGGGATATTCCCTTGTACTTTACCGCCTTCAACTTCCATATAGCTTACAGAAGATGTTCCAACAGACGTAAAGTCTTTTTGATGAATCGATCTCGGATCATCTAACGGATAATGTGAATGACCTGAAAACGTAATTACTTGTGGGTATTCTTTTAATACCGCATTAATTTTTGCACTATCTTTCGTTCCCCATTCTTGGCTACCGTACACTGTATCTTTAATATGTTGATGTAAAAACACAAAAATCGGTTTTTCTGGATCATCTTTTTGTGCCTTTGCCATTTCTTCTTTTAACCAATTAATTTGCTTGTCCGAATAATAGCCATGTGTTGTCCCATCCTCTGGAGACATAACAAGGAAATGATACCCTTTTACCACTTTATGATAATAAATCGATTCCATTCCTGTCTTTTCTAAGAAACGCTTCTGTGCTCCCTCTACAGATAAGCCGTTCCAATAATCATGATTACCTAGAGAATTCATTCGTACCGCATCTTTATTTGCATTTTCGTTATACACTTGCATGAAACGATCGTATTGCTGCAGCGATCCTGTATCTGTGAAATCACCTACAATAACAAAAGCATCTTGCTTTGGTGCAAGCGTATTAAATTGCTCAATCGCTCGTTTCCAGCGAAACGTATCATCTGTTCCACTATTCTTAATATGCACATCACTTACAACTGGGAAAACGATTTTCTTCTCACTTGGTGCCTTTTCTTGCTTTTTCTCTTCCGCTTTAACCGACGTACTCCACGGAAATGACACGAATGCTAATACAAAAACCATTAATAATCCAATAAGTCCTTTTACTTTTCTTAAAGCAGTTCTTTCCACGTAAATCCTCCTCATAATAATTGATTAATTACAAGGGTTATTGTAACGAAAACATATTAACTCCGTTTGAATGATAAATTAATTTTATTAGACTTTTGTAAATATACAGTTAATTAATTATTAACTCCAACATTACTTGTATTATTGTAAACAACCACATTTTGTCTAAAAGAGTATAATCATTCTTTTCTAATGTCCCTTTACATATAATCTTTTCTATATAATAAAAACTAATATAAGGTTTTAAGCTTATTAGACAATCATAATTTTTAATTTTTCCGGCCATTCTTAACACATCGGCCATGCTTTTACATTTAATAATAGTAAAAGAAAAACTTGCAAAGGAGGGGTTCGTTTGAAAAACAAAAAAAATATCGGCTGTTTCGCTCCCTTATCTATCATTTGCCCAGACCCTTGTCCACCATCCCCTCCTCCGAATCCCCATTGTGAACTAGTAACAAATGAATTTGCTGGGAACTTCCTCATAACTAATGAAACCATTCTCTCTACTAAAGATGCATCACAATCGATGATACTGTGGCAAAGTGATGGGATACTACTTATATCAGGTACTGTCTCGGTTTACAATAGTACTAGCAGCACCGAAGCAATTACAATTCAAATCGTCGGAGCAGTAACCAATATTTTCACTGTATTTCCTGGTAATACAATATCTTATATGGGTAAGGATTTACAATCCGTCAGTATTATTAATATACAAAGTAATCCTTCTCTATATTTAGAAGGCAAGTACTGTTGCCAATTTACATGTTGCTTATAAAATAAATATTTCATTACTCCCTCTATTCAAAAAAGCATACCATTTAAGGTATGCCTTGTTATGAAATTGAGTAACGTACTGTAATACAAAACTCTCCTTGATTAACAGTCGTTCCCGTCGGTGTAATTCGAACAGTAGTAAAGTGCCTCACTGTGAAAGTACCACTACTTTGCGGTTGTACAGTAATCGTATCGACTACTGTAGCACCTACTAAAAAATCCACTGTAATTGGATTCGCACCTGTATCATATTTTACATAACCTGAACCGTATATTTCTTGTGTAAGATTATTCGTATATACAATTTGAGTACCCGCACCTGTAATTGACCAGTCTGCACATACTTGATCTTGCACAAGTGTTTTATTAGAACAACAAGACAAACTGGAACTTCTCATTCCCATTTCAACCCTCTCCTATTCTTCTACGAAAGTGAATAGCGTGTCGTAATACAAAATTCTCCCTGATACGTTCCAGCAGGTGTTGCAGGTAACACAACTTGTATACTATCAAAGCGGCGATACGTAAACGCGATACTCGTTCCTGGGTTTAATGTTTGTGTATCAATTGTAGCCCCAGCAGAATCAAGTGCCTCTACAGTAATTGGGCCTGGTCCAACATCATATTTAACAAAGCCAGTACCAATTACATTTTGGTTAATATTATTTGTATAGAGAACATTATCAATTGCTGTTGTAGCTACAGTAGCAGACCACGGACTACACACTTTATCTTGCACATAATTTTTATCTGGACAGCAAGTTAACGCTGATCCTGAGCATTCACAAGACATAGTTGTTTCCCCTCTTTCTTTTATATTCCCTATATGTGTATGTCCTGCAGAGTCTTTTGCCTGTACTATTCATCTATTTCCAAAAATAATCACATCATAATTTAAAGTAAAACTCCCACCTCAAAACTTTGCCTTACAGCTAAGTTTTGAGGTGGGAATCTTACTGCCCGCAAATAGCAAAATAAACTAAATAGATTCAGTTTTGTTTCGTTTTTTCATAAATTTATAGATAAAGATACTACCTACAACAATAAGAACGACCACTAATATAGGTAACATATATTGTCCAACAACACCCGCTGCTTTTTCCCAATGCGGACCTAATTTCATTCCAAAATAAATATACAAAGTCGTTAACGGGAACATTGCTACAAATGTATATATGCTAAATTTCCATATGTTCATTTTCGCCATACCACATGGAATGGAAATAAGCGTTCGAACTCCCGGGACGAAGCGTCCAACAAATGCTACAACCGGTCCATATTTCTCAAAGAAATCATCTGCTTTTTGAATTTGTTCTTCTTTAATGAAGAAATATTTACCGTATTTCACCAATACAGGGCGCCCGCCGTAATAACCGAGCGCATATAACGTTAATGGTCCTGTCGTTCCACCAAGTGTTCCGGCTAACACCGCAAGCCAAAAATTCATATCTCCCTCGTACACCCAATACCCAACAAGCGGCAAAACTACCTCTGCTGGAATAAACTCAAAAGTTAAAGCTAACACAACTCCAAAATAAGAAAACTGCTTTAAATACTCAATTATATCTAAAATAATTTGCTCCATACTTTTAACCCCCTATCCTATATTCACATTATGCTTTTCTTGCAATTGAACTGGTGCCATCTTTACGATTCGATTCAAAATGAATAACACAATTCCAATATCATCTAAAATACCAATAAACGGCAAGAAGTCTGGAATGAAGTCGAGTGGCATCGCAACATACCCAACTAAAAAAGCAATAGATAAAATTTTCTTCTTTATAGAAACCTCTTTTGAAGTAAAAAAGTCAAATAGGAATGGAACAAAACGGCGGACATGAAATACAACTCTTAATCTACTAATAAGTTTTTTCATTTTCTAGCTCCTCTCTTTGCATACAAAAAGGACCCTACCAAATATGGTAAGGGTCCTAAAAAAGACAATAAGGGGCCTTTACCATTGCTGGTAAAGGTCTCACTAACAACAAAACGTTGCCAATAAAGCCGAGGGTTTCTCCCTGTAATGACGACTTTACTGTAATAAGTTACTCCCCTTTAGATACACAATTTTATACAATCACATTAAGATATTAAGAGGGGCTTGTCAATATTTTTTTCATAATGAAACCTGTTCACATACTTCTATCACTGTTACAATTTGTCTGCTTATTCTTCCCTACAATCTATTTTTAAAGCGGATTACATTTCGGTATCTCTAACCCTGAGGATTGTGCTAACTTCAATAAATAGTAACACTCCTCCCTCGCCATATGATCCGCCATCCTGGCTGATAATGAACTTAATATTTGCTCAGACAACTCTAATTCTTCTACTTCTCGAAGGAAATGCGAGAATAACTTTAGCTCTAGTGAAACGTCTTTTGTAAACTTCTTCAAAGCTGGAAAATGTTTCAGTTCTGCCCGTAAATAACCTGTCATTTCAACTGCTTTTAAATAAAATTGTTCAAAATGTTTAGCGAACAAATCACTTTTCTCCTTCAATCTTTTTTCCACAACATCTAATCCGCCTGAAATAGAATCAGCATGCCCTGCTGCATCCGTTAACCACGCGAGATGATAGTGTAGTTCATGAAAAATGGGCGGGACTTCTCCCCTCCCTAAGTATTCTAATACTGTTATATATTCCTCCACTTCATTTACCATATGATTAATAAAAGTCGGAGTAAAATGAATTACAATTTTACCTTCCAATTGCTTTTGTATAATATTTAATTTAAATGCTCGAATCTCCTCTGCAGCTTGTTCTGCATCTTTTGAAAATGCAATAAAATTTACAGTATGAATTTCATTTAAAAAGTTCGTGAATTTCCCTACAAAATAGGTGGCTTTCTGTATATCTTCTTTCTCCTGTGGAGCTAAAGCATCTAGTAAAAACTGAGCATGATCCCCGAGAACTTTGAGCCAAAATTTATGTTCAAACAGTGCGCTTTCTTCATACATTCTATCCACGCTATCCCCCCTATGGTTACTCATGCCTCTGATGAAATTTGAAGCTTATAGCAATCTGGATCATAAAGAGTAATTACCACCCCATCCGCATGCTGTTCTTCCGCAAAAGATATTTTGTAAAACTGTAATTTCCTCTTTACTTTTTCCATATCAAGAATTGAAAAGGTTATTAATTCACACGAAGAATTAGCAACCTTCTCTCGCCCTCGTAAATTCCGATTTACCACAAAACAAATTCTCGTTGAACCAATATCATACCAAACACCTGTTACACGTAATTGTGGTCTATCCTTGCTCGGTTTAAATCCTAGAATTCCTTCATAAAAATATAATGTTTCCTTTAAGTTTTTAGATTCTAATACAATACATGTTGTAATACTTCCCATCCGCACTCCCCCTGTCTCTATTAGTTTTCTATATGAGTCATAATTTACAATTATGTACGAATACAATACGTAGTGATGAATATTTCATTTATAAAGGAGGAGTGTAACATGGATAAATTCATGAAATCTTACATACCTTACCACAGTCCCAAAGACCCTTGTCCTCCAATTGGAAAGAAATATTACTCAACTCCCCCGCACTTATATATGGGTTTCCAACCAACTAATTTACCACAATTCACACCAAAAGAAGCTTTAAGAAAAGGGACTTTATGGCCTGCTTTTTATGATTATTATGAAAATCCTTACAAAAAAGGACGGTGAATAAAAACGTGACACAAACATTGCCTGATGAATATTACAAATGGATTGAAGAGCTGCAAGAATTAGACTTTGTATTAGTTGAACTTACTCTCTATTTAGATACGCATCCCGACGATACTGCAGCTATAAATCAATTCAACGATTTTTCTTATAAACGAAGAGTATTAAAACAAAAAATTGAAGAAAGATACGGACCACTTCAGCAGTTTGGAAACAGTTATTCTAACGCTCCATGGGAATGGAGCAAAGGCCCTTGGCCATGGCAAATATAAAGTGAAACTTTAATCAGTGGGGGTTTTGTTCATCCCC
>NZ_JBALMG010000051.1:7645-16322 GCF_036963225.1 Bacillus sp. JJ783
GGGCAGCAGGGCTTCCACCCAACTTCTTTGCTCCAGCCGAATTTTGAGGTGGGAGTCTTACTGCCCGCAAATAGCGAGATAAAGGAGAGAAACTATGTGGATTTATGAAAAAAAATTACAATATCCTGTTAAAGTGAGTACTTGTAATCCAGCACTCGCAAGATTACTAGTTGAACAGTACGGTGGTGCGGACGGCGAACTAGCTGCTGCTCTTCGCTACTTAAATCAGCGTTATACTATTCCTGACAAAGTCGTTGGCTTACTAACTGATATTGGTACAGAAGAGTTCGCCCATTTAGAAATGATTGCTACAATGATTTATAAATTAACAAAAGATGCAACACCTGAACAAATGAAAGCTGCCGGATTAGACGCGCATTATGCGAATCATGACAGCGCTTTGTTTTATCATAATGCAGGTGGTGTTCCTTTTACTGCTACTTACATTCAAGCAAAAGGAGACCCTATCGCAGATTTATACGAGGATATTGCAGCTGAAGAAAAAGCACGAGCGACTTATCAATGGCTAATTGATTTATCAGACGATCCCGATATAAATGATAGCTTACGCTTTTTACGCGAACGAGAAATTGTCCATTCACAACGTTTCCGAGAGGCTGTAGAAATTTTAAAAGAAGAACGTGATAGACAAATTTATTTTTAATACACATATCCTAGCGATATGTGTTTTTTTACGTTAAAAGTCAAATCCTTCCTTCATTAACATATAAATAGTATATTTATTCAATTTTACGCATTATTTTAAAATATTTTTAAAATTCCCTCTTGCTTTCTAGTCATCAGACCTTTAAAATAATAACAGTCACTCGACAAATTATTTGAATTTTCGACAAAAATACTCATTAGGAGGATTTTCTTTATATGCGTACAACTTTAAAACCAGCGCAAATACTTTCGATTAGTTTATTGCTATTCGCAGTTTTCTTCGGTGCTGGTAATATGATTTTCCCGCCCCTTCTCGGCCTTTCTTCCGGAGAAAACATGTGGATTTCCATTACAGGATTTATTATTACAGATGTCGGTTTATCTTTACTTGCTATCGTCGCTGTTGCCCTTGCCGGTGGTAGTTTTAATACTTTAGCAAGCCGTGTTCATCCAAAATTCGCAGCAGTATTCGCTATCATTATTTATCTTTCAATCGGCCCACTATTTGTTATTCCACGAACTGGAACTGTATCTTACGAAATTGGAATCGCACCACTTTTCCCAGATCAATGGTATTCTATGTTAGTTTTTAGCGCTATTTTCTTTACAGTCGTTTACTTCCTATCATTAAATCCATCCAAATTAGTAGATCATATCGGTAAAATATTAACGCCAATTTTACTTGTAATTATTGCAATTATGGCAACAAAAGTAATTCTTTCACCAGGATCATTCGCTGAGCCTATCGGTGACTACAAAGACATCCCGTTTTTCAAAGGATTTCTTGAAGGATTTTTAACTTTAGATGCAATTGGAGCACTCGTATTATCAACGATTGTTGTAAATGCAATTCGTCAAAACGGTATACAAGATAAGAAATCGATTGCGAAATATACAATTATTTGCGGAAGCATTGCTGCCCTATTCTTAACAATTGTTTATTTCTTACTCGGTTATATCGGTGCTTCAAACGGAAACTTAGGACAATTCGAAAACGGTGGTCAGCTATTAGCTACTATTATGTATCAATTCTTTGGGACAAGCGGTAATGTTTTATTAAGTATCGCAATTATTTTCGCTTGTTTAACGACTGCAATCGGTGTCGTAAGTGCATTCGCCAACTATTTCACAACAGTGCTAACAAATGTTTCATATAAAAAGCTTGTACTATACGTTTGTATATTTAGCTTCGTCATTTCAAACTTAGGCTTAAGTTTATTAATCAAAATTACTTTACCTGTATTAATTATTTTATATCCAATTACAATCATTTTAATTTTCGTATCATTTATTGATAAATATACGAAACGTAAACCTTCTGTCTATATTGGATCTATGATCGCGGCATTCCTTATTAGCTGTATTCATGCACTTGATAATGTGGGAATGATTCCAAACTTTATCGCTAATATCGTACACACTATTCCTTTTTATAACTTAGGAATCGGCTGGATCGTTCCGGCAATAATCGGTGGTATAATCGGATACTTTATTCCGCAAACAGAAGCTGAAGGCGAAGTTTCTGCAAAATAGAAAGAAGCAAGCATTGATTATGCTTGCTTCTTTTTTATTTTCACATCGTATGTTTAAACGTAAATAGCTCTTCTTTTGACTGCACAGCAGGTTGTTCCTTTTCTACATCTGTCTTCTTTATCTCACCGCCTAACCTTACTTTCATCATCGCTTCTTCTATGCTTTTCACAATCATATTTCCTGAAAAGATAGTAAGTCCAAAAAATGTAATTGGAACGAGAGGAATCCACGGATGCACTGTTAATGATCTAAAATAAACTCCAATTAAACCTGACCATTCATGTGTGTAAGAGTCTATTTCTTCTACCGGTCCTAAAAACTTAACAGTTCCGCCAAAGAATACTTCCAGTAACCCTAAGTGCAGTAAAATAGTAAGAGTCTGCGTAAACTGCTGAAGAAATACAAGTATAAACGTCATATATAGGTGCGGAAAAAGATGCTTTATAACAATGTGTCTTCTTGATCCACCTAATATGCGCGCGGCATCAATAAATTCTTCCGTTTGTAATTTACGAACTTCCTTCGCAACATACAGTGCAATAACTGGCATCACAAGCATTACAAGTAATACAACTTGAAACGAAGCCCTTTCAAAAAAAGTTGTTGTTTCCTCTTCACTTCCAAAGCTATTCACAGATTGAAGAAAGAAATACGCAATCATAACTGTCGGAATAACTGTGAAACTATCAAAAAAAGCCTCAATCTTCGAAAAGCCTCTTTTTATATATGTTCCGAGTACGACACCGAAAAACACACCTATTACCATTCTAAGTGCCGCAATTAAAATAGATATACCAATCGTCCACTTTGCGCCTTCAATGACTAAATGTAAAAGATCATATCCTTTTCGGTCTGTCCCGAGTAAAAATTGTAATGAAGGTGAAAACGGTGGCACTTCTGGTTTTCCAGCCGCATCGTATTGCAGTGTAATTTTTCTAATCTGTCCATCATTCCATATCGTATTTCCGATGCTCAAAAGAACTAATATGAGAAGAAACCCAATGCTTATCCAAAACCTTTTATCACGTTTTATATACGTCCACATATTATAATCTCTCCTTCATTGCAGCTGGAACGAGATAATGAAACAGTTTAAATAAAATAAAAATCGGAATATAAATAAGCAGCACACTAACGATGAAAACTTCAATCCTAATCTCCGGATATGATTTCAAAAACATAAAAATACCTCTCGTATTAAAAATCCATTCTATAATATATAAATTTGATAACATGAACCAAATATTCGTTTTTGCAAAGAAAAGTGTACTAAGCAACACATTTCGTAAAATATGGCGATTTAAAATATGAAAGCGATCCAGCCCCTTTGCCTTAGCAAATAATACATAATCTTTTTCTAGTTCATTTTCAAAACGAAGCACTAACAGTTTCACAAACATAATCGTAGTCGGGATGCTCAAACAAAATATCGGCAATCCTCTAATGGACTCGCCTCCAATTGCCGCAATTTGAAAAGGTAAAAAGCCTGTCTGTTTAAAAAACCATATAACTAAAAGTTGTGATCCTAAAATAAGAAGAATGTCTGGAATGGATTCTAGAAAGATGAGAAACGATTTAATTCGATGTTGTATACGCGGTGAACTACTCATAATCATATAAACGATACAAAATGCTACCAATAATGAAATGCAAAATGCAGCCAAGAAAATAGCCATTGTTTCTTTATAATGAACAAACAACTGTGGAAATAAAAATTTATCACTTGCATATTGCATATTGGAAATATCCATTAATTTCGCAAATACTTCTTTTAGACTCTGTATGTACGCTGATACATTCAGCTCAAATCCATAAAATAATTTCGGCAGTGCCCCTAAAAAAATAATACCCAAAATTGAAATGATAAATTGAATTGTCATTTCCATCCCATTCAGAAAAACTTTTTTGACCACGTTTTCCCTTCTCTCTATATATAATTTACCCTCTAATTTTATTCTTATTTTTCTGAATTGTAAATATTTTAAACGTAAAAAATCGCTAGGTTATGATCCTAGCGATTCTTTATGCACATGCTCTTCTCTTTTCGCAAACGGCATATACAAAATGAAACATCCAATAAGCGCTGCAATTTCTAATGAAATAATATAATAAGGATACGGCCCTAGCATATCGAGTAATGAAGCAGTTTCTGGCTTATGAGCTAAAAACATATAATTACCGCCCGTTTTATAATTCACGAATGAAACGATTGGAATTACTATGTTTAAAAATATCATCGTACGCTTAATCGATTGCAAGGTCGGTCTATATCCTTCTACCCACGTCATAAAGAGCGGTGCCCAAATGAGTAATACATGTGCAATGAAGAATTCTATAAAGCGAAAATGTGGAAAAGCGTATTGCAAGTTTGGCGTTAAAATAGCTTGTGATGCACCGATAATTCCTGTAAAAAACACAATCTCATATATTCTATAACTTTTCGTTACAATCATAATCGATGCTAACAATAAACTTATCGTACATAACTCAAATGGTAATGAAGTGCCTAGCTCAAAAATACCTGCTTCCCATTCCCACATATGAAGCCCAATTTCACTTCCTACAAATAGAAATGCAATCGCATATCGAACCGTTATATTCCACTCACTTTGACGTAATACATCTTGGTATTGATACAGAAAAATTATCCCCACCAACACAATAAATAATATAATGGCATGTTGTCTTGAGTATGGAATAAATGGTTTTAATGGATACGCACTAAAATAAGCTTCCATCTTCCTTCCTCCTCTCCTTCATACAATATTATTGTAAGAAAGAAACAACGAGTCAATTCATCTGCTTAAACTAGGACAATCCCTACCTTACATCTGCATATTTATACCTTACAAAACTGTAAGGTTATTGTAAGCTAAAACGATTTGTCATATTCCTCACCTCTTCTATACTTAATGTAGATACTAAAACGAACGAAAAGGTGATAAATAGATGAAGAAGAAAAATAAAGTGTTAATTACTAGTGTAGTAGCAATCGGAATTGCAGCTGGATCATATTTCGCTTTAGCTGGCGGTAGTTCAGAAGTAGCAATGGCATATAGCGGTTATAAAGTTACGGAAAAACAAATTGAAAATGCACAAAAATTTGGCGGCGAAGTTATTCCAAATGGAATTGAAACAATTTCATTCGATCCAACAAAAGGTACGTATGAATTAGCTGTTAAAAAAGGTGATGAAGTGAAAAAAGGTCAGCTTCTGTTTAAATATAATGACCCTACCGCTAAACAAGGTGTAACGGAAGCAGAAATGCAGAAGAAAATCGCACAAAAAGAAGTAACATTGTATCAAAAACAAATTGATGCAGCGAAACAAAAATTACAAAAAGATAAAAATGCCGGCCTTCCTCAGGAAGCATTAAAAGCATCGGAAATCGAAGTGCAACAATTAGAATCACAACTTGAAATGAAAAAGTTTGAAGTAGAAAAAGCTGATGAAATGATTAAAGCAGCAAAAGAGAAAGTAAACACACTTTCTGTAACAAGCCCTGCTGATGGTGTAATTGATGATATCGTGAAAACTGCTGATGAAAAAACAGGTATGAGCGGTATTACACTTCGTCACGCTGGTCAATTTAAAGTAAAAGGTCAACTTTCTGAATATGAACTTGCTAGTATGAAAGTTGGGCAAGAAGTAACTGTTTCATCAAAAACGGTCGCTGGTAAGACTTGGACAGGGAAAGTAACAGAAATCGGTTCTACACCATTAAAGAGCATGGACGAAAATAAAACTGTTTCTAATTATCAATTCACTGTCACATTAGACAATAGTGAAGAATTACAAAACGGCTTCCATGTATACGTAACGAGTAAATCTGGCGAAGCAACTGGTACGATTGTTCCGAAAAGCAGTATTGTGAAAAAAGGTGACAAAAATGTTGTCTTCGTTGTAAAAGATGGTAAAGCGAAAGAACAAGCGGTTACTGTTGAATTCGAGACAGATAGCGAAGCAAAAGTTTCTGGAGTGAAAAAAGGAGAGCAAATTATCTCTAAACCTGAAAAAGACTTAAAAGATGGTATGGAGGTTGTCGTTGAATGATTAACTTAAAAAGCATCACGAAATCCTTCCAAAATGGTGCAGAATCAGTTCAAATATTACACGGAATTGACGTAACACTGAACCAAGGAGAATTCACTTCTATTATGGGACCATCTGGTTCTGGTAAATCAACATTAATGAACATTATCGGTTGCTTAGATAAACCAACGACAGGTACGTACGAACTAGCTGGTCAAAACATTTCAAACATGTCTGAGACAGAACTTGCACACGTTCGTAATAAAGAGATCGGGTTCATATTCCAAAACTTCATGTTATTACCGAGACTTACAGCACTTCAAAATGTAGAACTACCTCTTATTTACGCTGGAGTCGATAAAAAAGAAAGACGCGAACGCTCATTAGCTGCTTTAACAAAAGTAGGTTTAGCTGATCGTGCTACTCACTTACCGAACGAATTGTCAGGTGGTCAAAAGCAACGTGTCGCAGTTGCCCGTGCAATCGTAAATAACCCGAAATTCATCTTAGCCGATGAACCGACGGGTGCACTTGATACGAAAACAAGTACACAAATTATGGACCTCTTTTACGAATTAAACAAACAAGGCTCAACAATCATTATGATTACCCATGACCGTGAAATCGGGGAAGCTGCAGCACGTCAAATTGTAATTCGTGACGGAAATATCGTCCAAGATTGGAGAGGTTAATTTTGAACACGAGTGAAAATATACGCATGGCCCTTTCCTCTATCTTTGCTCATAAAATGCGTTCTATCTTAACGATGCTAGGTATTATTATTGGTATTAGCGCCATTATTACTATCATTTCAATGGGTGATGGTACAAACGCAAAGTTTAAAAAAGAATTAGGCCAAGGAAAAGATAATGAAGTAACGATTTACTACAACAATCCCGACTTTGGAACAGATGGTGCCAAAATTACAGCTGATATGCTGAAACGCCTTCAAACTGTACCAGGCGTTAAAGATGTTTATCCAGATGTGAATATGCAAATCAACGCTTCAGCTGGATCAAAAACTACCTCTCTCAACTTAAAAGGTGGCACCGGTAGCTTTATGACAGATGAAAAGCTAAAATTAGTTCATGGTCGTGAATTAAACGATAGTGAATTAAACCAAGCAATTCCTGCTATTATATTAAATGAAGAAGCTTTCAATAAATTGTTTAATAGTTGGGAATCAAATTTATACGCCGATATAAAAGGAAAACCGTATAAAATAGTCGGTGTGTATGAAACAAAAAATGATTTCGGAATGGCTATGGCTGAAGGTTATACATCTATTGAAAACGCTCCTGTCATTTCTGGAGTAACTGAATATGAAACTGTAAAACTAACACTAGTTTCTCCAGCAGAACGTAAAAGTGTAGAAAAACAAGCCGTTTCCGTTTTAAATGAAATGAAAGCTCCTAAATTTGAGCATAAATTTGAAGCGCAAGATATGGGTGACTTTACGAAGCAACTAGACGAATCAATCGGTATGATGAAAATGGTATTCGGTGGTATCGCTGCTATCTCCTTACTTGTTGGTGGTATAGGTGTAATGAACATCATGCTTGTATCTGTAACAGAACGTACACGTGAGATCGGTATTCGTAAAGCACTTGGCGCAACACGTGGTAAAGTATTAATGCAATTCTTAATTGAATCTTGTATTTTAACGGGACTCGGTGGTTTCATCGGATTCATGCTCGGTATTTTCTTCGCTTGGATCGTCTCAATCTTTGCCGGATGGCCACTAGTTATCTCAAAAGAACTTGGACTTCTTTCAGTAGGTATCTCAATGCTAATTGGTATTGCATTCGGTCTACTTCCAGCTAACAAAGCTGCAAAACTTGATCCAATTGAATGTTTACGATATGAGTAAAAAAGAGGTTGCCTGCGTGCAACCTCCTTTTTATATATCGAAAGAAATGAACGACTTTATGATGTGCATCATCTAAGCAAATCACAAATAACAACGTTCGTGTATTAAAAGATTAATTAAGAATTCTTATTTTCACCTTTTTACGTCCCCATTTAATTGCTTCTCTTTCAGTCGGGAAAAGTACATCAATTATTTTCCCTTTAATAGCACCACCCGTATCACCGGCAATGGCTACACCATACCCCTCAACATCTACTTGCGTTCCTAATGGAATTACTTTAGGATCAACAGCAATTAACTTGATATTTGGGTTTTTCCCTATATCAATACCATATGCAGTAATGCGTTCATGTGGAGGACTGTTCTCTACACTATACGCTGTAGACTCAAAAACCATTTCAATGCCACCGTTTGGATTAATCCATTTTTCACCTTCATAAGAAATAATCTTTAACCAACCACTTGTTGTCCCATCAATTACAAGCACCTCTTGTGCCAGAAAAGCTTGGCCTCCATTTCCTTTTGTGGATACAAATGATGGTTCATTGTACGTATAGAATGATTTTTCTACATACT
>NZ_JBALMG010000051.1:16391-16533 GCF_036963225.1 Bacillus sp. JJ783
CCTTCATAAGAAATAATCTTTAACCAACCACTTGTTGTACCATCAATCACAGGTACCTCTTGCGCTGAAAAGGCTTGGCCTCCACCTCCTTTTGCAGATACGAAAGATGGCTCATTGTACGTATAGAATGATTTTTCTACAT
>NZ_JBALMG010000051.1:16715-17673 GCF_036963225.1 Bacillus sp. JJ783
ATACTTTTTCTCACCATTTAAATTAATCCATTTCTCCCCTTCCCAAGTTTGAATTTTCCACCAACCATTGTTTCGTTTTTCCTTCACAAGAATTGTTTGGGGCGTATACTCCACTCCACCATTTGATTTATCTGATGTAAAAGAAGCCTCATTATATGCATAAAATGACTTTTCTACATTTTCTTTTGTATCCGCTAATACTCCCATCATTACACTATGTTTTAACATATATATCACCTATATCCTTTCGTATATTTCAATTAATAATCTATAAAACAACGAATATTTCATTTCAGAAAATTCATTGTAGTTTTTCATAACTATCAAAAACAGCTATCAAAATTGATAGCTGTTTTATAACCTCTTGAATCTTTTTATCGGATCATCCAGATAATTATCTTTATTGATACACATAAGCTAACGTTGCTAACTTATTTTTTAAATCTACCATAACCAAGGAAGTGTTTTTGATTATATGAATTAAACACATTTCCTCTTACAACACCCGTCTGTTCACTTCCTGCATGAATGAACTCACCGTTTCCAAGATAAATCCCCATATGTGATGGACCAGGTGTATATGTGTTTTGTAAAAAGACTAAATCTCCAGGCTGCGGATCATTAATTTTAATTACCATCGGCCAATATCCCGCTACACTATTCCTTGAAATACTATACCCATTATTTTTATATACATAGTATATGAAACCACTACAATCAAAAGAATTAGGCCCCTCTGCTCCGAAGACATATGGCTTCCCTAATTGTTTTAAAGCTAATTCAATTACTCCTGAGACCTCAGAAGCATTTGGGTTAATCCATTTTTCTCCTTCATAAGAAATAATCTTTAACCAGCCACTTGTCATTCCATCAATAACAAGCACTTCTTGTGCTGAAAAAGCTTGGCCTCCATTTCCTTTTGCGGATACAAATGATGGTTCATTGTACGTATAAAATG
>NZ_JBALMG010000052.1:0-6957 GCF_036963225.1 Bacillus sp. JJ783
CTTGACAGGGATAAGACCATTTAATGGCCTTTTCTGCTGGCTCGCTTATACATGATCCAGGGTTTGGTGAGGTATCATTTTCAGGATCAGGTACAGGTGTAGTTGGTGTTATCATACTTGGGTCTATATTCCAGTCTGTTCTTGTATTTTGCGGGATTTGGGTATTCATCCTATTAGTAGAAACAGTCATTAAAATTTATGGAAAAATGAAGTGAGTGAGAGGGAGAAATACATGCGAGTAAGAAACATGCAAGGGGAAGATTATGTAAAGATTCATTCCGTCTTAAATGATTGGTGGGGCGGAAGAGATATGGCTAATATGTTGCCAAAATTGTTTTTCGTTCACTTTCAAGAAACGAGTTTTATCATTGAAGAAGAAGGAGAAACGTTAGGTTTCTTATGCGGATTCTTTTCACAAACTCATAAAGAGGAAGCGTACGTTCATTTTATCGGTGTAAATCCGAAATATAGAAGAAAAGGAATCGCATCGACATTGTATTCTTATTTCTTTGATGTTGCTCGCGCAAACAATCGTAAAGTTGTAAAAGCAATCACGTCACCAGTTAATAAAAAATCGATACAATTTCATCAAGAAATTGGCTTTGAAATTGAAGCCGGGGATGATGAGGTAGATGGTGTATCCGTACATACAAATTATGATGGGAACGGCGGGAGTAGAGTTTTATTTTTAAAACATGTATAAAGTAGGCTAACGTGAAGTTAGCCTTTTTGTTGTGAGGAGGAAAGAATATGGAGAGTTCTCAAAGTAGAAACGAGTATTTACGACGTATTTATAAAGTGCAAGACTATATAGAATCAAATATAAATGATTCGCTTTCCATTGAAGATTTAGCTAATGTTGCAGGCTTTTCAAAATTTCATTTTCATAGAATTTTTAAAGGGATGATGGAAGAGCCGTTATCTCGGTATGTGAATCGTTTGAAATTAGAGAGGGCAACACATTTACTTACATATCGTATGGATATGACGGTTACAGATATTGCTTATCATTATGGTTTTACGGATTCAGCAGTTTTCTCCCGGACATTTAAAAGTCAGTACGGAGTAAGTCCGTCTCACTATCGAAATCACAATAGCAAGAATTGCAAAGACGTTAGCGAAGGTTCCCAATACAATGAGTGTAAGAAGGTTCGAGGAGAGGTCGAAATTGTAACAGCGGACAAAGTAAACGTCGCATACATAAGACATGTAGGTACATATAAGGATTTAGCTATAGATTTTCCAAAAATGATAGAGAAACTATTTCATTACGCATCGGAGCAGAACTATCATGTATTCGAGGATACGAAGGTATTAACAATTTATCACGATCATCATGAGTTTACAGAAGACTATCATTTAAGAACAAGTCTATGTATAACAATTCCAGATGAAGCCTCAGTAGGAACGAGTGCCATTGGAATAATGGCAATACCTTCAGGGACATATGCGATAGGTCACTTTGAAATATTCCAATATGAATACAAAGGGGCATGGAACTTTTTATACGGTGAATGGCTCCCGAAGAGCGGATATAAACCGAGAGATTCGTATCCTTTTGAAGTGTATAAAAATGATCCGAGGTAGCACCCAGAACATAAACATATAGTCGATATATATGTACCTATCGAACCTTTTTAATCATAGATTAAGGGGGAAGAGCAATGAAAACGGCTGAACAGTTAGATTGTGTTGTAAAAGAAGAATATAAAAATATTAATGGTATGTTAGTAATGCAAAAAGGTAATGTTACTTTTGAAAATTATTATAATGGTTACGGTCCAGATGATACATTTCATGTGGCATCGGTCACAAAAACGATAATCTCTGCGTTAATTGGGATATGTGTAGATAAAGGCTATATAAAAAGCGTTGACCAAAAGGTAATAGAATTTTCCCCAGAATATAATTCTATTTCATCTGAAATAACAGTGCGGCATCTTCTTACAATGACAGCTCCATATCCTTTTGCAGACTGGCAGGAACCGTTAGAAGAACTATGTACACAAAAGGATTGGGTGCAGTATACACTAAATAGAATCGGACATGGCGGAGAAGTGGGACATTTTAAATATTCGTCCGCAGGCGCGCATTTATTATCAGCAATTATTTCGTGTGTAACAGGGAAAAGTTCCCGTGAGTTTGCGAATGAATACTTATTTCAACCAATCGGTATGAGAGAAATTCCAAACTACAATATGAAAGCATTTGGATTCCATGACTTATTCGGAAAAGATGTGAAAGGTTGGGTGCACGATCCAAATGGTATTTCGACAGGCGGCTGGGGACTTACGTTAACAGCTAGAGATATGGCTCAGTTTGGACAATTGTATTTGAATGGAGGTATTTATGGTGGAAAGCAAATTCTTTCAAAGTCATGGATAAAAGAATCAACGGCAATGAATTCAAATCGATATGGGTATTTATGGTGGTTACGAAAAGAAGATGGAATCTTTTCATACTGTGCAATGGGTGATGGTGGGAATATGATTTGTTGTATACCGGAGAAGGAATTGGTGGTGGCGATTGCGTCGGAAATTATACCGGAAGCGAAGGATAGATGGGAGTTAATTTCGAAATATATTCTTTCTTGTATACAAACAAATAATTAATTTTAGCAAAAAAAGATGGTATGAACTGGAATTTCATACCGTCTTTTTTGCTATTATGTATAAGTAAGAGATAGAAAGAGATTTCTCTAGATGGATAAAAGACGTTGTTTGAAAGGTGAGGGTATGATGACAAAGTCTAATGTTGTAGAAATTATTTCAGCCGTAGTATCTATTATCGGTGCATATATTCTTATAAATGCACTAGAAATGGGGAGTAAGGCAGCAAGTGAAGCTGTTGCAGAGCAAGGCGGTCATATGGATACGAGTACATATGTAGCTATATTACAAGGATACGGAAATTCTTAAACAATTCTAGGTGCGATTTGTTTATTCATGGGGTTGCTCAGTTTAATTTCAATTCAAGTATATAAAAGTAAACAAATGTTGAGAAAGAAATGCTTCTGTCAATTTGGTAGGAGCATTTCTCGTATAAATAAGTATTTTCGTAGATGTGGATTTACCACTATAACTTAGTTGAGATACTTCTCAATCCCTCTTTATCGTCTTCATTACATTCGAATTCGATAAAAAGGTATGTCACAAGTTACAAATTTGGATGACGTTATATTAACTATAGAAAAAATGAAAAGTACCCGTAACTTTTCACAAGGCAAAATCGTTATAAAAATGAAAAGGTTTTTATTATGCATCTGATTGAATGGGGGAAAAACATGAAGATTCTAATTCTAGGTGGTACACGTTTTTTAGGAAGAGCTTTCGTAGAAGAGGCTTTGAACAGAGGTCATGAAGTTACATTATTTAATCGCGGAACAAATAAAGAAATTTTTCCTGAAGTAGAGCAGTTAATCGGTGACAGAAATAACGATGTATCAAGTTTAAAAAATCGAAAATGGGATGTTGTCATAGACACGTGTGGATTTTCTCCACATCATATTAGGAATGTTGGAGAAGTACTTAAAGATAATATTGAACACTATATATTTATCTCAAGCATTTCCGTATATAAAGATTGGATCCCTCATCACATAAAAGAAGACTATATATTACAACCCGAACCGACGAGTGATCAGATAAAGGCTGTAGAGAATGGTGAAATATCGCCTTATGAGCATTATGGTGCGCTTAAAGTGCTATGTGAAAAAGAAGCAGAGAAGTATTGGCCGGGGCGTGTTTTACACGTAAGAGCGGGACTTCTTTCGGGAGTGTTTGATTATACAGATCGGCTTCCATACTGGATTCAGCGCGTAGCAAAGGGCGGAAAAGTGTTAGTGCCAGGAAGAAAAGACCGTCCAGTACAGTTAGTTGATATAAAAGATGTTGCGAGCTTTGGACTAAACATGGCAGAAAATAATAAAGCAGGTACATTCAATATAACAGGTCCAAATGATGAATTGACGATGGAAGAGCTATTAAATACGTGTAAAGAAGTTACGAATAGCGACGCTGAATTCGTTTGGGTTGATGAATCATTTATGAATGAGAATAAAGTGCAGCCATGGACGGAAATGCCATTATGGCTTCCTGAAACTTTTGCATTAGAAGGTGAAACAGATCCGTGGAAAGGTGGCTTCTCTATTAGTATCGAGAGTGCCGTTAAAGAAGGGCTTACTTTTAGAAGGTTAGAAGAGACAGTTAAAGACGTGTATGACTGGATGAAGAGTATGGATGAATGGGAATTAAAAGCAGGTATTTCAGGCGAGAGGGAGAAGGGTTTGTTAGAAAAGTGGTATCAATAAATTTAGATGAGCCATTTGAATATACTTGATTGCACATAAGGAGGAGAAATGTTTATGAAGTGGTAGGGGACTGGGAGAATAACAATTTAACCATAGTATTAATAAAAAACGCCTTGTTACTAAAGAAACAAGGCGTTTTTCGTATGTAAATCTACCATTCAATCGGTTCTTCCTCGTGCATTTCCTACAATTTAGGAAACATTTTTTCAATCCTTCTTCGTCATCATAATCGAAAACAAATTCTTTCAAAATCTTGGGTAAAAGAATCAACGGAAATGAACCAAAATCAATACGGTTACTTATGGTGGTTACGAGAAGAAGATGGAATCTTTTCATGCTGTGCAATTGGCGATGGTGGGAATATGATTTGTTGTATTCCGGAGAAGGATTTGCTTGTAGTAATTGAGTCTGAAGTTATAGCGAATACAGGGATAGATGGGAATTGATTGAGAAATATATTAATCCTTGTATACAGTCAAATAAATAATGTTAGCAAAAAGATGGGGTGAATTGGGGTTTTATACCATCTTTTTGTTTTATGACGTAAAGTTCATGGGAATGTAAGGGTTTTGTTAAAAGTGTAAATATTAGGATTTTTTGATATAAAAAGTCTTTTTTTATGTATAATGAGGACAAGGCCTAAAAATACTTAAATGTTTAAGTGAATATTTTAAAAAGGGAGATTAAGGATATATGAAAAGCTTACTTCAAAAAACTTTAGCTACTACAGGGATTACTGCTTGTTTATTAGGTATGGTTTCTTCCGTTTCATTTGCTTCAATTAGTTGGGATTCTTATGGAGAATGGGAAGGAAGTGGAGGAAAGGCTAATGGAACCGCCTACACTGCGAAAACAAATGAACCTCATTTTTACAAGATGACTGTAAGGGCTAGCTTTGATGACGGGTCTTCTAGAGAGGCAGAAAAGAATAATGCTAAAATTACAGATCGTGTGAACGTTAAAGTTTCATCCAGAGGGCCAATTACCACTGGTTATTCGGTTCATGAATGGGTAATGAAAGGGGATAGTGCCTACACCTCTAAGGAAATGGTAATTAAATAACAATCAACAAAAACCGCGAAAAAGGATAAATACCTTTTTCGCGGTTTTTAAAATGAGGAGGATATATGAATCTAGTATTAAAAGAAATAGTGGTAAACAAAACAATATTTATTATGTTATTTATTGGGTTTGTATTGACAATATGGCCGATCCTTATAGCAATGTCGACGCGAGATTATTATGATGAGAAATTTTATGATAGAAAAAATGGTTATTTTAATTATTACTATTCCGTTCAACTTACTAATATAGGGGAATTAAATTTCAAACAATTCCAGACGTTAGTAGAGACTGATTTTAAAAATGCTAGTGTCATTACAAATGATATTCGTATTACTATTCCGGATATCGGCCGAGTAACAATGAATGGTCTCCTTAATAAAAATTGGTCTCTACCTTTGTTAAAAGGTTCTCAGATGGAACAAAATGAAGAAAATAGTGTAATAGTCGGGAAGAAAATTTATAAGGATATGGAAACAATAAAATTATTTAATAAGGAATATACAGTTAAAGGCGTAGCTGGAGCAAATACTGGATATGAGTATAATATTAAAATTTACGTCTCTCTAAATGACATGCCAGATGAAGTGAAACAGATGATACAAAAAGATAATACATTCCAAATGATTGTTCGTTCTAACGAAAACCCTATAAAGGAAATAGAAACTTTCATACAGCATATGAAACAGAACAATAAAGATATAAATGCCAAAGTGATTAGTGAAAAAGAGAACTATGAGAAAGAAAAAAACACAAGTAAAGCTGTGAAAGAGTTACTTAGTTTTCCATTTAGGCTTTTTTGTATAGCCTTAATTACCAGTATAATAGTAAGTTATTATTGGATTTATACGAAGAAAAAAAATCTGTCGTTAAGGAAAGCTTTGGGAGCAAGTAATGTAAATCTTTTTATTTTTATATTTAGTCAATTATTTTTATGTGCAATCACCGCATCAGCCTGTGCGATATGCATACAATGGATTTTTAGCACTTTGAGTGAAAATATTATAGAGTCTACAAGCTATAGCATTAGTTTACAGTCTACTCATATTGTAATGTGTGTATTTCTTTCACTTAATATAGCTTTTATCCTCTCTGTTATACCATTTGTATATGTGCTTAAAAGTGAACCTGCTAAAGCATTAAAGGAGTAAAAATGATGAGAATAAAAAGTGCGTTCATAGCATTAAAAAAGAGATTTCTATTTTCCGTACTTCTTCTAATACAGATTACATTTGGATTAGCAACTATAACGAGTTCAATTAATGTATTTTATAATTTACACCATCTAAACGATAAATCCAGCTCAGCATTAAATGTGGATAAAACATATTTAGTTACTTTTGAAAGGACGACAGATAGGTTACAAAGCAATCAATTTAATAAAGAGCAAATTCAAGCGGTTTATAATACAATTCATCAAAATAAAGATGTGATTTCGTATGGTACATACGAGGAGAGTTTAATTGAAATAGAATCAAGTAATAGACCACTTCAAAACAGTATGATTGCTGATTTGAAACATAAAACGTTTCACGATGAAAGACCTACTGTTCAAACAATTGTTGTAGATGAAAATTACTATAAAT
>NZ_JBALMG010000052.1:7012-15155 GCF_036963225.1 Bacillus sp. JJ783
ATTGTTAGGTTTACCTTTAAAACCTGAAGAGGGTTTCTTGCATGAAGATTTTCCAAAAAATAGTGAAGAAAAAACAAAAGTATTAATGGGTTCTTACTTTAAGAAATATTTTCAAGTTGGGGATACAATTAATAATCAATATACAATTATAGGCTTTTTACCAGAGAATAAATTTATCGTAGATAATAATACAACGAACGTTTATTTGAAGTTGGATTACGCAATGATAATGCCTATGTCATCTGATAGATATGAAAATTATGAAGGAATGTTTTTAAGACTGCATCAAAGTACAGTTTTGCATTTACGAAAAGATGCTGATGTAAAGGAACTAGAAGAATCAATTCAACTTAAAGGAAATGGCGGTACGTTTCATTTGAAAAATTTAGGTGATGAAATAAATATAGATGTTACCCTTAACAGCTATTCTGAAATACCTCAACTTATAGTAGGAATCTTATTCATTCTATTCTCGATCGTCGGAATGGTAGTAACAACCATCGTTTCTATCTTGATGAGAAAGAGGGAATTTGGTATAAAAATAGTTTTTGGCGAAAGTAAATTTGGAATGTTTATTCAAATTGTTTTAGAAAACATTATTGTAGCAATAGCTGGCTTAGGAATATCAATAGCTTACTTTTCATGGCGATATGGGAAGCTGCTGCAAATGTCAAAGGATTTTAAAGCAGTATCGGCATTAGACTTTAAATTGGACATGCCTATATTATTTTTAGTATTTCTTTTCTTATTATTGATCATCATTGTCTCGAATGTAATTGTCTTCTTGTTTATTAGAAAGCTTGAACCGAAAACATTAATAGGAGGGATGGAATAATGAGTTTGATTGTGCTAAAAGATATTAAAAAGGTGTATAGTAACAAGAATTATAAAACGTTTGCGCTAAATGGTATAAATTTAACGATAAACAAAGGTGAAATCATCGCTGTAATGGGGCGATCAGGATCAGGAAAAAGTACACTATTAAATGTTATAGGGTTAATTGATATGCCAAATGAGGGAGAATATATATTAAATGGAAAACCATTAAATGAAATTAGAGCAAATAAAGTTCATAAAACAAGAAATGAAATGATTGGATTTATTTTTCAATATTTTGCACTGTTAAAAGAACATACTGTACTGGATAATGTAGCACTACCACTAACGTATAGAAAGCTAAAGCAACGTGAAAGAGAAAATAAGGCGAAGTTCTATTTAGAAAAAGTAGGTTTAAAAGAACATATGCATAAAACACCAGACGAGTTATCAGGTGGACAACAGCAGCGAGTCGCAATAGCAAGAGCGTTAGTAGGTGAACCAGAATTAATATTGGCAGATGAACCGACCGGAAATTTAGATAGAAAAACAGGAGAAGAAATTATGAATCTACTATTACAACTGAATGAGGAAGGACGAACAATTATTATTGTAACGCATGATATTGAAGTGGCGAATAAGTGTAATAGAATTATTGAGTTAGTTGATGGGGAAGTTGTGCGGAGTTAAATGATATTAATAAGGGAATATATATTAACTAAAATACATCGCAATCTGGCGATGTATTTTTTTATTAGAACAGTATATTAATTCGATTCTTATTGTAACAAAGTAGGATTAATAATGATGGTAGAACGTGGGTTGTTCCTTCTTTAGAAATGTTTATGAAGTGGTGGGGGAGTGGAAAGATAACAATTTAAACATAGTATGAAGAAAAAACGCCTTGTTACTAAAGAAACAAGGCATTTTTCGTATGTAAATCTACCACTCAATCGGTTCTTCCCCGTACATCTCCCACAGTCTAGGAAACATCTTTTTCAATCCTTCTTCGTCATCTTCATTCCAGTCAAACTCAATATCTATCTCGTCGAATTCTTGATTAGATAAGACATGATAAAGTGTAAAGTAAGTATCATCTTCATCCCCGGTTTTTTCTGCATATACAGTGAAACCGAAATATAAAGAAAGTTCTTCAATGTTTGGAACGTCATACTCGCTCAGATTTTCTAACACAGGAATTAACAGTTCTGGATCTTCAATACACGCTTCATAAACTTCTTTTCCTTGGAACAATAACCATCCACGGAAGTAATCAAAAGAATCATCCGAACAACCACCCATAATAATATAGGCCGCTGCCCATAAACGAGACGTATAGGAAGCTTTTAATATACGATGCATATGCGTATCAAAAGCTACAATTTCATGTACTGTACGTTTAGCAAGGTGAGAAGTAAGCCATTCTAGTTGTTCTTCTTGGTCCTCACCTTTCGATTTTGCACGATTAAGTAGTTCCCAAAATTTTTCTTCTGTTATCGTTTTTTCTTTTATGTAATCTTCCCCAGGGCACGGGTCTGTATATCCTTTTTTTCGTTTGGAAGCGATTAGTTTGTTAGCTTCTTTTATACATTCTTCTGCTGTTTCAAACTTTTTCGCTTTCACACTACCAGCTGTGCCAATTTTTCCGTAAAACACAACATAGTCTCTATCTTTCACAACGATTTTCCAAAACTTATTTGATTTCTCAGTCTGCTGGATTAATAACGTTTCCATTCGTACCCCCATATTGCTTTTCTAGTGTGCAATGTGATTGTAACATATGCATATTTACTTGTAATGACAAATCAAGTGTATCGAGTTTTTGAAAAAATCAAAAATCATTGAACGGAATAGAAAAATTTAGTAATCTTATTTGTACAGCACATACATAATAGTTTTGTAATGATTCAATATTTAAATAAAATATAGGGGGAAATCGGTGTGGATCTTACGTTTAAAGTAGAGGAAACATGTTTTAATTACCGAGTCGGAGCAATTTGTAAACAGGATAATAAAATACTCATTCTGCAAGGTGACGGTGAAGATTTTTGGTATGTACCGGGTGGACGCGTGAAAATGCTAGAAAATAGTGAAGATGCGTTAAAACGAGAGCTTGCAGAAGAACTAGCTGTTCCAATTGAAGTAAAGAGGTTAATATGGTCAGTAGAAAATTTCTTTACACTTTCTGAGCGAAAGTTTCATGAAATTAGCTTTTACTATGAAGTAGAGCTGCATGAATTACCCGCGAATGGAGCCGACCAATATATTCTGAATGAAGAGGGTAGAACATATATGTTTAAGTGGGTGCCGGTAGAAGAGTTAGATGCATATAACTTACAGCCAGCGTTTATAAAAGAGAAAGTAAAGGCTGTATCAGTTCATACAGAACATATCGTTTTACAAAAGTAAACATGTCCGGAGGGGGAAAACGGTGAAGGGGACTAAAAAAGAGATACATATAGATGATAAAGTCATTCGTTACACACATATCGAAAAAGGTGCTAATACAATTTGTTTTATGTTCTCAGGTTCAGGCTACAATTATGATAAACCGTTATTCTATTATGCAACGATGCTTATGCTTGAAAATAAAATAGATGTAGTACATATTCATTATTCCTACGATGGACAATTAATGGAAAAACCAATGGAAGAAATAACGAAAGTAATGATGGATGATATTAATCCTGTCATTATTGAAGTGCTAAAAAGTGGGCAATATAGCAATTCAATGTTTTTAGGAAAATCACTCGGAACAATCCCGATTGCAAATGACTTAATGAAGAGAGAAGAATACGTACAGTCAAAGATGTTATTACTTACACCTTTACTGACGTTTGATGCGATTTTTGATTCCATCTTACATAGTCATCATGAAGGGCTATTAGTTATTGGAGACAAAGATCATCAATACAATGCAAATCAAATGGATCAATTAGAACAATCCAAGTTAAAGATTGAAATTGTCAAAAATGCAAACCATTCTTTAAATGTTGGGGAATTTGAAACAGAGAATTCGATTGAAGCTATAGCGAAAGTAATAGAAAAACTGGAAGAAACAATTAAAGTTTAAATGAATAATAATTATTAAAATACATGCAGAAGAGGTGCTTATTGCACCTCTTTTTTATGTTCAAATTTTAATTCCTATGAAGCCAAGTCAGCATTAAATAGGAATATTACTTTTCTTTTTCCTATAAAAAGCGGATAACAATTTTTAATAGTAGTTATTACAATTTAAATACGAAAAATTCAGAAAAGTTTTTAGAAACTTAGGAGGAGGTAATTGAAAGCGTTTACTGATGTTGAAATACAAGAAAGGGAAAATTCCCATATAAGGAGGCTATTAAGATGAAATCGATTAACCCGATGAATGTGATAGACGAGAGTCGTATTCATTCCATGCATATTTGGTTAATATTTTGGTTATTTATCGTAATTGCATTTGATGGATATGATGCTGTTATTTATGGAGCAACAGTACCTTCGCTTATTAAAGAGTGGGGAATATCGGATGTTACAGCAGGGGCAATTGGTAGTTATACAGCTATAGGAACGGCAATTGGTGCAGCTTTCTTTGGTTTATTAGCTGATAAAATAGGTCGTAAAAATATCATACTAGTAACTACAATCTTATTTAGTCTATTTACATGTCTATCTGGTTTTGCGAACGGTCCTGTAATGTTTGCGATTTTCCGTGTTATCGCAGGTATAGGGCTTGGCGGAGTTATGCCGAATGTAATTGCTATAGCAACAGAATTCTCGCCGAAACGAGTTCGAACTGCAATCGTATCTTTTATTTTTTGCGGATATTCAGTTGGAGCAATGGCAGCGGCACTTACAAGTCGTTCCCTTCTTATGACAGCAGGATGGGAGCCCGTTTTTTGGTTAGCAGGAATTCCGTTATTGTTTATCCCGTTTTTAATGAGAAGCATTCCAGAGTCTGTTGGTTTTCTTTTAATGAAAGGAAAAATAGAAGAAGCTAAAAAAGTAATAGCTAAGGTAAATCCACAATTAAGTAAAGATGTGGCAATTGAATTTATAAAACCATCAACTAAAGAAGCAGGATCTCCTGTTGTTAAGTTATTTGAGGAAAAGCGTGCCGTAAGTACAATTATGTTTTGGATTTCATGTTTTAGTGCTTTCATACTCATTTACTCTATGAGTACATGGTTACCAAGGCTTATGATGCAGTCAGGATACGATCTTAAATCAAGTCTCTCATTTACAGCTGTCATGCAAATTGGAGCTATTGTTGGAACACTCATTTTCGGTCCAATAGTAGATAAAATCGGATTTAAAAAGGTACTTGTCCCATTATTTTTCTGTGGAGCAATTGCGCTATCACTCATCGGCTTTGTAAACAATATGTTTTTGGGATTTTTGTTAATTTCAGTGATTGGTGCTGCTTCTGTCGGACTTCAAAATATGTCAAATGCATTCGTTTCTCAATATTATCCTAGTAATATGCGCTCAACAGCAGTAGGAAGTACAATGGCCTTTGGGCGTCTTGGAGGTGTGGTAGCTCCGACTTTGGTAGGTATTCTTCTTTCCATGCATTTATTGCCTCAATATAATTTTGCGGCAATTGCGACTGCTGCTGTAATCGGTGGTATAGCATTGTTATTTGTTAAGGAAGAACATGGGATTTATTATAAAGAGAAAAAAGAGATTGCTAGTGGAAATAACAATGTAACTACAGCAAAATAGTGAATGATCAATCCCGGGGATACATTTCTTCGGGATTTAAAAATGTTTAGTTAATAATTAGAATATTTACTTTTATTTTATGTAACGTTTCTTATACAATAGATAGAAAAGATGAAATGGGGGATGGGGCGTGTCTAGTAATAAGAGAGAGAGATTAATGAAAAGAATAGAATATCATTTGCGAAATACATCACGGCAGCTTATTAAAATCGATACGGAAGAAGAGGCGCTTCAGTATTTAACTCATTCTTTTTGCTCAGAATTACATTGTGATTTCGTAGCTGTCATTTTTAATGAAGGAGGACAGTTTTTGCCAAAAGCATGGAGCGGGAGTTTAACTTCTTTAGCTTCAGCGTTTCCTCTTCATGCTGATGAATGTTCTTCCAAACTACAATATCAAAGCATAACGGACCAAACGGCAGATTTACCAGAAGTGTGTCTTCTATCTGAAACATTGCAAAGTGCTGGAGTGGAGACTTGGTTTACTGTTCCATTAAAAGATGATATCCAACATTTTGGATTTTGTATTGTCGCCTTTTTAAGTCATGTCCCGCTTTTAGATATGGAAATATCATTTGAAGAGTTCGGAAAAGATATAGCAGTGGCCATAGCTGTCGCAAGGCAAAAAGAGTCGCAGTTGAAAAAGATTGAAGGCTTTGGATGGATTAGCAAAAATCTGTCACTAGATGTGCCGTTAGAAAAGCATGTATATGAAGTAACTTCTAAAGCGGGAATTGAAACAAATTCGAATTTTGCATGTGTTTACCTTTATAACGAGACTGAAAACTGTTTTGTTTTTCAACCACCATCATATGGAGAAATGAGAAGGCCATACAAAATTATGATTGAGGATAAATATGTATTAAAAGAGCACTTTCCATTTTTTGAAACGATTGGTGGTGAACAGTTTACTGCCCCAATCATTATTGATATGAAACCGATTGGGGTATTACATGTTGAAAAGAAATGTGAAGGGGTTTTTACGGAAGCAGATTCAAAATCACTTGAAATGATTGCAAATCATTTGGCCACTATATTAGATAATGCAAGATTATATAATGGCGAGAAAGAACATAAGCAACGTCTTCATTTTCTATTAGACTATCAGCAAGCTTTATTAAAAGAAACGGTCGATGATAATAATTTTGAAGGTATTACAACAATGCTTGGTAGTCTGTTTCAAGATACAGTATTTATTTTTGATAGATTTATGCAACCAATAGCATCTAATGATGAAAATGATAGTCACTTAGCAGACCATTTAGCTGAACTAACAAGAGAAGAACGTAAAAAGCAAAGATTTACTGATACTTTCCAAATTAATGATCCGGATAATAGTGAGTATTGTTTTTCGTTTTGGATTATTAATGGGGGCGGTAATTTTTTAGGATATTTAGCAGTACGAAGATCTAGCGGGGGGATGGATGAATTTGATCAATTAACGGTTGATTTAGCCCGAAATATATGCTCCATCCAGTTTATTAAACAAAAGCTCGTTCTAGATACGAAAGAACAGATGAAAGACAGCTTTATTAGTAAATTATTAACTGAAAAAATTGAGGATCGAGATAACATTTTGCAATATGCCAACTTGTATCAATGGAACCTTTTCAAAAAACATCGAATCGCTGTAGTATCAATTTCACTCGATGAGAAAGAATTAAAGAAAGGAAACTTACTCGAACAACAAGCGAAAAAGTCACTTATATGGGACTTGATTAAGAACCGTCTTCCAGAACTCGGGACAGGCATTTTAGCAGTTTCTCATAATGATGAACAACTTTTAATTGTTCCTATTGAAAACCAGAAAAAGGGCGCTGATACATTTTGGGCATCGATGTTTTATAGCATCGGAAAATGGATAAGCTCATCGCCTATAGGTTGTCGTGTTTTATTAGGGATTGGTGGTGCTACAAAACAGTTGGAAGACTATTATATTAGTTATCAGCAAGCTATACAGACTTTAAATATTTTAGATAGTCGCTTTCGCAAACAGGGGTTTGCACTATTTGAAGATCTAGGATCGTATGCCATTTTACATCATTTAAATCATTCAACAGCCGTAGACCTTTTTATAAAAAAACAAATCGGTCCGCTAATTGAATATTCAGAAGGGAAGAATATTGATTTATATAATACATTACATGTCTTCTTACAAAACAATGGAAATGTAAAAAGTGCTGCAGAAGAACTGTTTATTCATCGAAGTTCTCTCTTGTACAGATTAGAAAAAATTGAGTCACTCATTTCAGTTGATTTAAATCATGCGGAAGTGAGATTTAATTTAATGATGGCGTTAAAGCTTTATGATATGCATGGAGAAGTAGTAGGGTAATAGAAGTTTATATCTTCATTGATGTTCTATTTTGATAAAAAGAGATTTCTCTATAAAACGAAACCTCTTTTTATTTTTTATATAATTGTTTTTCAAAACTTGTTACACTATATAGGTATATAAAGGAATTATAGATTTGAAGGTGATTGGATGAAGAAATATAAAATAGGAGAAGTAGGAAAGGAATTTGGAGTTTCAATAGATGCTTTACGGTTTTATGAAAAGAAAGGATTCCTAAAACCACAAAAAGATAAAGAGAATGGTTTTAGATTTTATACATAC
>NZ_JBALMG010000052.1:15204-22050 GCF_036963225.1 Bacillus sp. JJ783
GTTTTTAGCAATTAGAAGCTTTAGACAGATGGGATTCCATGTGAAAGAAATTGGATCGGTTTTTAACGGTTTAGAATATGATGACATAATGAAAAAATGTAATGATAAAATAGTTGAAAAAAATGAAGCGATAAAACAGTTAGAGTTAGAAACAAAGCAAATAAATGAATTCATGAACTTATTAAACGAATATAGACAAGAAGATAAGCGATGGGTTATAAAACAAGCTGAGACTTATTATTTTCTCAAACATGTTCATTTAAATGAAGGAACATTGTATGCAAATCCACTATTAAAAACATGGTTGAATTTCTTACCAACAGTTTCTCCAGCATTATGTATTCCACTTGAAGACTATAAAATGAAAAATATAGATAATAGTTATTGGGTAATGGCTATCTCTGAATCAAAGATGAAAGAATGTCAATTACCTATGGATGATTCAGTTATTCAAATACCTATAGGAGAGTGCTTGCATTATTTATATGAAAAAGACGTAAATGAACCGTTATCATCGTTGATATTAGATGAACCACTACATATTATGCAGGAACAGGGATACTCTCTTAACGGAGATATTTTATGTAGATACGTTTGCGAAACAAAGAGTCAAGAAAAAACAGATGAACATTATATTATTATGATTCCTATTATTAAATCAAATAATGCAAGGTGACCTCGTAAATGTGAAGTAGAGAAGGAAATGAAAAAGTGCATGTAATTGTTAGACACAGTCTACAATTACATGCACTTTTTTTTTGAAACAAAAGGATTTTTACACGGTGTTCAGTTAAGTTTATACAAAATAAATGAATTAATTAAATTAAGCTATTGACCCTAGTCTTAGACCATAGTTTATATTGAACTTATCAAGAAAGCGCTTGCAGAAATAAAGAGTATGCAAAGCACTTAAAATAAATATTGGAGGTTTTTAATATGAGAAATATCGTACTTTTATGTAATGCAGGTATGTCTACAAGTATGTTAATGAACAAAATGAAAGGGTTTGCAGAATCGGCAGGTTATAACTGTGAGATTAATGCTTATGCATTAACGGAAGCACAAAATGTTGGCCCAGCAGCTGATGTGATTTTATTAGGACCACAAGTGCGATATGCATTAAATAATGTGAAAAAACAATTGCCAGAAAAGCATATTGAAGTAATTGATATGGCAGCTTACGGCATGTTAGATGGGAAAAAAGTAATTGAACGAGTGAAAACCATTTTAGGTGATTAAAAGTTTCTGCATTGGGAACGATTAACGAGCTTTATACGATTTATGTCAGTTATGAAAAGTACATATTTTGAGGGAGGTCATCGTCTGAAAAAGATAAAGAAATTTCCAATTTTATGTATGGTAATAGGGAGCTTGGCAGGTGGTTTGGTACTTTCAGGATGTTCATCAGAAAGCAAAGGTAAGGCTTTAAAAGACTCAGATATAACACTTATAACGAATGTTCTTCCGTATGGGGAAGTAGGAGCTACCGTCGTTTGTGACTTTGGAGATACAATAGATAGCTCAAAATTAACAAAAGATAGTTTTAAAGTTGAGGTGGAAGTGAATGGGAAACCTCAAAATAGAAAAATAAATAAAGTGTATACAAATAATAAAGCTGAGGTATCAGAGGCTTCAAAAGACGGACAATACGTTGTAATCGAATTAGATGAAAACGATAAACATGCATCTACCTCAACATTTGATGAAGAAAAATTTTTAAGCACGAGAGATAATTTAGATTATAAGTTAACTCTTAAGAAAGAAATTAAAACAAAAGAAGGTGCAACTTTTAAAGCATCTGAACAGAAAAATAAAATTTCAAATGTAGTTACTCCTGTTGTAGATGATTTTAAAAAAGGAGTATATCAAGATGCATCTGGAAGCAAAATGCAATATAGACTTTTTGAGCCTAAAAAAGAGCCTAACAAAAAATATCCATTAGTCTTATTTTTACATGGATCAGGTGAACGAGGCAATGACAACTATATGCAAGTTGTAGGAAATGAGGGCGCTGTAGCGTGGGCTAATCCAGAACAGCAAAAGAAAAACCCTGCATATGTGTTAGCTCCTCAGGTTGAAGCAGCTGAAACACTTACAGCATATTGGACCGAGGAACCGAACTATACTACTATGTTGAATTTACTAAAAGAAACCATCGATAAATATGATATTGATAAAAATCGTATATATGTTGTTGGTATGTCCAATGGTGGAATTGGGACTTGGAATGTTATTAAGAAGAACCCGGATCTTTTCGCAGCTGCTGTTCCGATTTGTGGAATAGGAGATTTGCCGGAAAATAAGCTTGTTGGTGAATATGAACCAATGCAAGATACTTCAGTATTCAAGGATATTAAAGATATGCCAATTTGGGTCTTCCATGCAGAAGATGATCCGCTAGTTGATGTGAGATATAGCAGAGATGCTGTACAAGCTATTAAAGAACTAGGTGGTTCTTTGGTTAAATATACAGAATATCCAACTGGAATCGTTAAACCAATGGGACACTTCTCTTGGGTACCAGCTTTGCAGGATAAAGAGATGATAAATTGGTTGTTTAATCAGTCAAAATAATTTTTTGAATATCTTGATTATAAAAATAGCATTCTACTCATGTAGGTGGTGCATGCATATTTTTATAAGCCCATAAGGAGAATTCATAATGAGTAAAAAAATTGTATCACTTTGCTTGTTAGCTTCTTTAACAGTTTCATTATTTGGATGTTCAGCAAATGAAGACCAAAAAGTGAAAGAGAAAAAAGAAGAAAAGCCGGTTGAGTTTTATTTAGTAAGGCATGGGAAAACGATGCTAAACACGACTGATAGAGTACAGGGGTGGGCAGACGCGCCCCTTACTAAAGATGGAGTTGAAGTGGCAGAGTATCTTGGAAAAGGTTTGAAAGAAGTTAAGTTTGAGAAGGCATATAGTAGCGATAGTGGACGTGCAATAGAAACTGCGAAAATTGTATTAGATCAAAGTGGAAATAAAGATATGAATATCAATCAAAGTAAAAATTTGCGTGAAGTGTGTTTCGGTGAGTTTGAAGGGGAGTTAAATCATACTTTTCGGGAAAAACTTGCACAAGCAAATAATATGAACCATGAAGAATTTATGAATAATTTCGACATCGATATTATGCAAAAAACTGCAGCGAAGATCGATAAGAGTAAACAGGCTGAAGATACTGAAACAGTCACAAAGAGAATGAAAAACGAAGTTGATAAAATTGCAAAAGAAGTAGCAGAAGATGGCGGCGGTGAAGTCCTTGTTGTATCACATGGTATATCTTTAATGGATCTATTATATTCAATATCTCCTGACTCTTTAAATGAGGTTGAAGAAGGGTTAGGAAATGCAAGTGTTTCAAAAGTTGTATATAAAGATGGGAAATATAAAGTTCAATCTGTAAATGATATGAGCTATGTGGAAAAAGGCAAAAAGTAAATGAATTAAAAGTCAGAAATGTTGGAGGTAATTATGAAGCTGTTAGAAGGGACAAAAAACGGACTAGAACGAATCATCACACCACTAACAAATTATCTCGGAAATAGTAAAGTAGTTAATGCTATTACATCAGGGATGATGATGACGATTCCTGTTACGATCGGTGTTACATTGTTTGCTATTTTAGGTAACTTACCATTTAAAGGGTGGAAAGAATTTTTAATTCAAATTGGTTTATATACGCACATGCAAGACATGATTAGTGCGACACTTAGCTTGTTAGCAGTATATATGGTTGTCATTATCGCTTATTCTTATGTGAAAGAAGAAGGCATGAACGGAATGACAGCTGCTGTTATAGCATTAGGTAGTTTCTTATGCTTAATGCCAATGTCAATTAAGGTTGGAGAAGAACAAATTCCAGCTATTTTAAATCAGTATTTAGGTAGTGATGGAATATTCGTTGCCATGTTTGTCGGCGTGTTCACCGGTAAATTGTACTGTGCATTAAAAAGAAGAAATATTGGAGTGAAATTACCAGAATCGGTACCACCTATGGTAGCTGAGGCGATTAATCCAGTATTTATTTCAATCATCATTTTCACGCTTATCTTCTTTATTAGAGTAATATTTGGCTATACTCCATATGAAAATATTTTTAACTTTGTAAGTCAAGTAATCTCGTTACCTGTAAAAGTAATTGGATCGTCTGTATGGTCAGTTATTGCTATCTTTACTTTTATGAATTTATGTTGGTTCTTCGGTTTACATCCAGCACCAATCATAAATGTGTGGTATAGTGCGACAGCTCCGTTATTTACGGCAGCAATTACAGCTTTCGCTTCAGGAACACCTTTTGCGGAAATTCCTTATTTAGGATTTAGTTTAATGCATTTTGCAGTTGCCATTGGTGGAACAGGAAATACGTTAGGTTTAGCAATAAATCTACTATTTGCGAAATCACAGCAATATAAATCACTTGGGAAAATCGGTATCGTCCCAAATATCTTTAATATTAATGAGCCGATAGTATTTGGATTACCGCTTGTTCTGAATCCAATATATTTTATTCCATTAGTAGCATCTTCAATAGTTGGCGGGTTAATTTGTATCGTATTCCTTAAAATCACGGGAATTTTATCTACCTTTAACCCACTTATTGAATTGCCATGGGTAACACCAGCACCATTTGCAGGTTATATTTCTGGTGGTTGGTTACTATTAATCATGACGGTATTAATTATTATCTCTCAAATTCTACTATATTATCCGTTCTTTAAAATGGGAGATAAGAAAGCTTATGAGGCAGAACAACAAGCAGCAACTGAGCAATAATAATGTATCCCTCAAAAGCCCGATTGTTGTGGGCTAGTAATCAGTGGGGATGAACGAAACCCCACTGATTGTTTTTTGATTTATAAAAATAAAAAAATGTTAGGAGAATCGTTATGGAACAAAATGAATTAGTAGTATTTAAAATTATATCAACAGTAGGTAGCGCACGATCTTCATATATTGAAGCAATTCAAGAAGCAAAAATGGGTAACTTTGAACAAGCGAGACGATTAATGAATGAGGGTAGTGAGACTTTTATTGAAGGACATAGAGCGCATGCTGGACTGATTAGTAGAGAAGCGGCTGGTGAAAAAGTAGAAGTTAGCTTATTACTAGCACATGCAGAAGATCAATTAATGAGTGCAGAAGGATTTAAAATTATAGCAGAAGAGCTTATAAGCGTTTATGAAACATTTTTAGTGAAACAAGTTTAATATAAACAAACTATAACAATACTATTTTTGAAAAGGAAAGGTAAAAATTATGCTCAATAGTTCATTTAAAAAAGACTTTTTATGGGGAGCTTCCACAAGTGCTTACCAAGTAGAAGGAGCCTATAATGAAGATGGAAAAGGCCTTTCTGTTCAAGATGTGAAAGTTATTCCTGAAGGTACGTCAGATTTTACAGTTTGTAGTGATCATTATCATCATTTTAAAGAAGATGTGAAGCTTTTTTCTGAATTAGGGCTAAAAGTATATCGTTTTTCAATAGCTTGGACTCGAATTCTTCCAAATGGTACGGGAGAAGTGAATGAAAAAGGTATTACATTCTATAGCAATCTTATTGATGAATTGCTGAAGCATGATATCGTACCGTTAATAACGATGTATCATTTTGATTTACCGTATGAATTAGAGAAAAAGGGTGGATGGAGTAACCGTGCTACCATCGATGCTTTTGTTACATATTGCGAAATCCTTTTTGAACGTTTTGGAGATCGGGTTAAGAATTGGTTAACAATTAATGAACAGAACATGATGATATTACATGGACAGGCTGTTGGGACATCGATAGTATCTCAAAAAGAGCTATATCAGCAAAATCATCATATGCTTTTAGCGGAGGCAAAGGTAACAAACTTATGTCACAAGATGATATCTGATGCGAAAATTGGTCCAGCACCAAATATTAGTTATGTGTATCCGAAAACATGTAAGCCGAATGATATTATTGCGGCTCAAAATTGTAACGCAATTCGTAATTGGTTATACCTTGATATGGCTGTATATGGAAGATATAACAATATAGCGTGGAATTTCATGAAAAGCAAAAATATTGAACCAGTCATTCTAGAAGGAGATATGGAGATTCTATCTAGTTCAAAACCAGATTATATAGCTTTTAACTATTATTCTTCTATTACTGTTAGTGAATATGATGAGAACTTTGTAATTGATGAAGCTGCTGATCAACAAATTGAAGTAGGTGAAGAAGGGTTCTTCATGGGTGACGATAATGAACATCTAGAATTAACCGATTTCGGTTGGGAAATCGACCCAATTGGCTTCCGAGTTACATTAAGAGAAGTGAATGATCGTTATAACTTGCCAATTATCGTTACAGAGAATGGGATAGGTGCTTACGACAAAGTAGATGAAGATGGGTCAGTGAAAGATCACTACCGAATTGATTATTTGAAAAAACATATTGAACAGATGGAATTGGCAATTGCAGATGGAGTGGATGTAATTGGTTACTGCCCTTGGGCGGCAATCGATTTAATTTCTACGCATCAAGGTTTCAGAAAAAGATATGGTTTTATCTATATAAATCGTGATGAAGACGATTTAAAAGATTTAAAAAGAATAAAGAAACAGAGCTTCTATTGGTATAAAGAAGTTATTTCATCAAATGGAAAAGAAAAATAACATATAGTTTCGAATTTCACATCATAGAGTGCGTACCTCAAGGGAAAATTATTTATTTTGAGGTGCGCACTTTTTTATCCCGCTATTTGTGGGCAGTAAAACTCCCATCTCAAAATTCAGGTGGAGAAAAGAAGTTAGGTGGGAGCCCTGCTGCCCGTAAACGCCCGATTGATGAGGGTAATAATCAGTGGGGGGTG
>NZ_JBALMG010000052.1:22085-51180 GCF_036963225.1 Bacillus sp. JJ783
GATTAAAGTTGCACTTTATATGAAAAACAACTGTACCTCTCATTAAATGGAAAATAAAAAAGTTTGAGCCGAAATGAATACCATCAAAATGTACGAAAGAAATATGTATATTTCCTACACTATGTATATACAAAAACTTTTTGGATATAGATATAATTTATTTACAGAATATTAAAAAATTATTCAGGAGGTAGAAGAATGGCGATTCAAACAATTGGTATTGTCGGTGCAGGATCTATGGGGTCTGGCATTGCAAATTTAGCCGCATTAAATGGGTTTACAGTTATTTTACATGATATTGAAGAGCGTTATTTAGATAATGCAATACAACGTATGAATGGTTTTATGACTAAGAGCGTTACAAGAGGAAAGATGACGGAAGAAGATAAAGAAAAGGCGCTTGGCCGAATTCGACTCACTACAACTTTAGAAGATATGAAGGATGCGGATGTAGTTATTGAAGCCGTATTAGAGAAATTAGATTTGAAGAGGGAAGTGTTTGCAGCTCTAGATCGAATCGTTCCTGAAGGGGTTATACTTGCAACGAATACTTCATCTATGTCTATAACAGAGATTGCTTCAGCAACGAACCGTCCAGAACGTGTGGCGGGCATGCATTTCTTTAATCCCGCACAACTTATGAAACTTGTAGAAGTTGTTCGTGGTTATCGAACGAGTGATGAAACAGTCGAAGAATTGAAAGCGCTATCTAAAAAACTTTCGAAAGAACCAGTTGAAGTAAAGAAGGATTCCCCAGGATTTATTGTGAATCGAATTATGATTCCGCAATTTATAGAGGCAATTAAATTGCTAGAAGATGGCGTTGCTTCTGCAGAAGATATTGATAAAGCTGTTACACTCGGTCTTAATTATCCGATGGGGCCGTTTGCACTACAAGATTTTGCAGGTGTAGACATTGGTTATCATGTGATGGAGTATTTCAAAGAAGAATTAAATAATGATCAATACGCGCCGCCGCTTCTTTTAAAACAGCTAGTTAGAGCAGGTAGACACGGCAAAAAAACAGGTGCAGGTTTTTATGATTATGAATAAAGAATGGGGGATTAAGTTATGAATTATGAGTTTTTAATTTGTGATATTGAAAATAAAGTTGCGATTGTTACGATTAATCGACCACCTGTAAATCCGTTGAATACACAAGTGTTTCATGAACTTTCCAGTCTATTTGGCGAACTAGAGGCGAATGAAGAAGTACGAGTAATCGTTCTTACAGGAAGCGGAAGGAAAGCATTTGTTGCAGGCGCTGATATTAATGAAATGGCAGCACTTGATCTTGTCGGTGTTAACAAAATGAATAAGACTTCACGAACGGTATTTAGCAAAATTGAAAATATGTCAAAACCAGTTATTGCTGCGATAAATGGATTAGCTCTTGGTGGTGGTTTTGAACTTGCACTCGCATGTGACTTACGCATTTGTTCGGATCAAGCAAAATTCGCCTTTCCAGAAGTAGGACTCGGAATTATTCCTGGGGGCGGAGGTACACAGCGTCTTCAAAAGATTGTCGGCCAAGGTATAGCGAAAGAATTACTCTATTTCGGAGATATGTTTGATGCGCAGCGTGCTTTCGATTTACATATTGTCAACAAGGTAGCACCTGCGGAAGAGTTGTTTGAGTCTGCAAAGGAATGGGCGTATAAATTAGCAAAAAAACCACCAGTAGCACTTCAAATGTTAAAAACGGCGGTAAATGTAGGCAGTAATGCTGACCTTGAAACAGGCTTAATAATTGAAAGCACCTGTTTTGGAAATGCTTTTGCAACAGATGATCGTAAAGAAGGATTACAAGCATTCGTTGAAAAAAGAAAACCAGTTTATTTAGGGAAATAATGAGGTGAATGGGATATGAAAGAGATTGTTTTATTGGAGGGAGCGAGGACTCCGTTCGCTGAAATTTCGGGATCGTTCAAAGGATTAAATGCAACAGAATTAGGGGGAATTGCCGCTAAGGAGGCAATACGAAAAGCTTCTATATCTGCTGAAGATATTAATCAAGTTGTATTTGGTAATGTTCAGCAGTCTAGTAAAGATGCACATTTATTGGCAAGGCATGTTGGATTAAAAGCCGGAGCACCTATTCATGTCCCAGCTTTGACGATTAATCGTCTTTGCGGAACTGGTGTTGAATCTATTTTAACGGCAGCTCGTTATATTCTTTGCGGAGAAGCAGACGTTGCACTTGCCGGAGGAACTGAGAACATGAGCCAAGTTCCGCATGTAATACCTGGAATGAGATGGGGAAGTCCACTCGGCGGTCCGGCTTTAGAAGATTGGTTATGGGATGGTCTTTATGATACGTATGGTAAATGTACGATGGGAGAAACAGCCGAGAATTTGGCTGCAAAATATAATTTAACGAGAGAAGAAGTAGATCAGCATGCACTCTCTAGTCATGAGCGAGCTCTTTTAGCAAGGGAAAAAGGGTATTTAAAAGAAGAGATTGTTCCAGTAACAGTGAAAGGAAGAAAAGGAGAACAGATCATTGAAGAAGATGAGCACATCCGTCATACGAGCCTAGAAAAATTAGCAAAGTTAAAACCCCGTTTTGCTGAAAATGGTGTAGTAACTCCTGGTAGTGCAAGCGGAATGGTGGATGGTGCAGCGGCGGTTGTATTAGCATCTAGTGATTATGCAAATGATAGAGGATTAAAACCGATTGCTAAGCTCATTTCTTGGGCTGTTGTTGGAGTAGAACCGAAGTATATGGGAATCGGACCGGTTCCAGCTATTCAAAGTGCATTAGAAAAAGCGAATCTAACTTTAGCAGACTTAGATTTGATTGAAATCAATGAAGCATTTTCTGCGCAGTACTTAGCTTGTCAAAAAGAATTAGGGTTCGATCTTGATAAAGCGAATGTAAATGGAGGGGCAATTGCGATAGGGCATCCACTTGCTGCGAGTGGAACAAGAATTTCTTTATCCTTAATTTATGAATTAAGAAGAAGAAATAAAAAGTATGGGGTATCCGCTGTTTGTATTGGCGGAGGGCAAGGAATTGCAGCGATTTGGGAAGCGTTGTACTAGAAAAACCAGGGAGAGTCCTTCCTGGTTTTCCTACATCGTTTGTCCTGCTATAAGTATGGGATAAAAAATGCAAGCTAGTAGGTAAGACGATAGAAAGTGAGTGAGAGAATGAAAAAGAATAGGAACTTATTAGCGGTGTATGAGCTGTTAGAATCTGTTACTTCATCTTATGGTGAAAAAGAAGCGATATATGATTTAACGAGACGAATTACATACAAACAATTGAAAAATGAAGTAGATTGTTTGGCTACTGCATTTAAGAGACTAGGAGTAAGTAAAGGCGACCGTATCGCCGTATCTCTACCAAACTGGTCTGAAACAGTAGTAATCTATTTTGCGGCAGCAAAATTAGGAGCAATAATCGTTCCTTTTAATCCAAAATATAAATCATATGAAATTGAATTTATATTAAAAAGTTCAGCTCCGAAGCTATTAATAGCATCCGGAGAATTTGAAAAGAATTTTGGTTTTGAAAAAGTACTTACTATGGTACAAAAAGCTATTACAGTAAGGTTTCCGCAAGAGAATCTCAGTTCCTATGAGGAGTTAATGCGTACAGAAACAAAGGATATTGAACAAGTAAATATAAATGTGAATCATGATTTGTTTTGTATATTATATACGTCAGGAACGACGGGAACCCCAAAAGGTGTAATGGTTACACACCGTGCTGTTGTACAATCTGCACAAACGATAGGAATAGAGCTGCATTGTACACAAGATGATGTATTTATTATTTCAGCACCACTGTTTCATATTTTCGGTATGGCAATTAATATGCTTTGTGCAGTAGCGATGGGGGGACGAATGATACTACAAGAAAAATTCCGTCCGCGAGAAACTTTACAATTAATTGAACAAGAAAAGGTAACCATCCAAAAAGGCGTACCAACAATGTTTATAAAAGAACTAGAATTAGAGGATTTTGATAAATATGATTTATCTTCATTGCGTGCCGGATTAGTTGGCGCCGCACCTATTCCGGCAAAAACAGTGACGGAGATACGAGAACGGATGGGTATTAACCTTTGTCAATCATTCGGGATAACTGAAACGGTTTCTATTACGATGACCTCGTATGGTGATACAAAGCAGAATATAACAGAAACTCTTGGAAAGGCTATCCCAGGAGTAACATTGAAAATTGTCGATGAAAATAGAGTAGCGCTTCCGCCCGGGGAAGTGGGAGAAATCGCAGTTAAGGGATTTGGAGTAATGAAAGGTTATTATAATATGCCTGAACAGACAAAACAGGTTTTGGATAATGAAGATTGGTATTATTCAGGAGATTTAGGTACTCTTGATCACCAAGGATATTTAAGGTTCGTAGGGCGAAAGAAAGAGATGATCATAAGAGGTGGGCTAAACGTTTATCCACAGGAAATTGAAGCAGTCATTATGAAACATCCAAAAGTAATCGAAGCAGCAGTTGTAGGTCTTCCAGATAAAGTGCTCGGGGAAGTTGCATGTGCGGTCATACGGTTAAAAAATGGAGAAGTAAGTTCAGAAGAAGAAATGAAACTCTACCTTAAAGAGAAAATGGCAATTTATAAACTACCAGAGAAAGTGATCTTTACTGATGAATTCCCTGTAACAGCAAGTGGGAAAATTCAAAAGTTGAAGTTGAGAGAACAAGTATCTTCTAATATTAGTCCAACAGTTTGATAGAGAGGAGGGAAGTCATAATGGAAGAATATACTTTCCAAGTAAGATGGGGAGACACAGATGCTGCGGGCATTGTGTATTATCCTAATTTTTATAAATGGATGGATGAAGCAACTCATGAATATTTTAAAAAAATTGGTTTTCCTTCAGTCGAACTTTACGAAGAACAACAAATTGGTTTGCCCTTACTAGAAGCAAAATGCCAATTTAAGTCACCTCTTCGTTTTGAAGATCAAGTAGTTGTGAAAAGTACTGTGAACGAATTGCATAATAAAGTTTTTACAATTCAGCATGTTTTTGTAAAAGGTGAACGGGTTGTGGCAGAAGGTTATGAAACTCGTGCATGGACTTCTTTCAAAGAAAAAGCGAAAGCGCATCCAATACCTGAGGATATTCGGAGGAAGATGATGCCGGAGATAAAAACGGTAGAGAGTTAAAGAAGAACAGGCAAGGATATCATAATGGGAAATTGTTAATAAAGGGGAGATATTGATGGGAAAAGAAAAAAAATATGATGCCATTGTTGTTGGTGCGGGCCCAGTAGGACTTGTAGCAGGACTTGCATTACAAAAGAAGGGGATATCAACTTTAGTAATAGAGGCAGATTCATTCGGGAGACCACGCCCAGGAAGTAGAGCAATCTATTTGCATAGTGCTTCGTTAAAACTACTGGAGGAGACTTCAGAAGGCCTTGGCTTCACACTTGCTCATAACGGAATTATTTGGCCTGTAAAACGAACGTTTTATAAAGGGAAAGAAGTATATGTACGAAATTACGGTAAGGATGAAAGCCTTAATTATAACCGATTGCCTCATTTCACAGCTCTTCATCAAGATGAGATCGAAAAGCATATGTATGAGGCATGCATAAAAGCAGGCGTTGAATTCCTTTGGGATGCTCCAGTTAAAAAGTTACACATTACAGACTCTGGAGTAGAACTTACAATCACAAATGACGAAATCTTAAAGGCGCAGTATGTAATTGGATGTGATGGAGCACGTTCAATCGTAAGAGAGCAAGCGGGATTAACGTTTGAAGGTCCGCGCACAGCAGATACTTTTATCGTCGTAGATGCGAAAGAAGATGAAACAGATCCACTTCCTTTAGAAAGAATATTCCATTACCAGCATCCAGCAATGGAAGGAAGAAATGTAATGTTTGTTCCGTTTAAAGGCGGATGGCGTATCGATTTACAACTACTTGAGTCAGATAACCCAGATGATTATACAAATATTGAAAGTGTTAAGAAATGGTTGCCGAAAGTAATGGATGCGAAATATGCGGAGAGGATTACATGGGTGTCTTCCTACCGTTTCCATCAAGTAGTGGCAAATTCATTTACTGACGAAAAACGTCGTGTTCTTCTAGCTGGAGAAGCAGCACATTTATTCGCCCCATTCGGAGCACGTGGATTAAATTCTGGAATTCCAGATGCTGTTCTTGCTGCGAGAGGTATTGAGAAAGCACTACAATCTAATTCTGAAGAAGAGCGGGTGTACGCGATTGAAGCAGCTGCAAACGAACGCCGAATTGCAGCTAAATGGAACCGCGACGCTTCAACTACAGCTCTTTATCACCTTCAAGGGAATTCTCCTGAAATGAACATGAAACGCGACATTGCTGCCTCGATGGTATCTATCGTTCCGAGGCTTGGAAGATGGCTTGATGAGGGACCATATGGACCGAAATTTGGACCTCCTGAACTGACAACGAAATATTAAAATTATAAAAATAATTAGATGAGTAACGTGAACAAGATGAAAGGAGCGATAAGAAATGGTTTTGTCTCAATTCATGAATGAAGAAAAGTATGGTTCTCATGCCCGTTCTACAAATGGAATGATTGAGCGGTTAATGACGATGAACTGGTATAGGAATATTGGACAGCAAAATCTAGAGGCTGAGAAGAAAATAGATCAATTTATGAGTTCTCTAAACGTTAGTGAATATGAAATTAAATGGATTTCAAGAAAACAATTACATGAGACCATTGGGCGGATTTCATTTGAAGGTAACGCTTTATGGGGGGCACTAGCAGAAGTGCCAGATCAATTGAAAGAAAAAATTGTACGTGTAGGTAACGAAAAACTTCTTGTAGATGTAGTAGATAAAGTACCAGAAGTAATCTTTCATGGTGTTTATAAAGAAGCTTTCAAGCATTTCGGAGAGGAAAAAACAGTGGAATTTCTTGTTGGGCATGCGATGTATGTAAGTGTTCTTGCATGTGCTGCTGAATTATCTGAAGAAAAAAATGTATTTCTCCCAATTATAGAGTTAATAGAAATGGGACATGTACCACTTGGTCCAGAAGGAAATGCTTTTTATCTTTTATAACAAAGAGTAGGGCCGGAAAGTTATACGTTACTATCGTTCAGGGTAGAATTTTCATTCATTTAAAGGAAAGGGAGATTACTATGAAACTTGTTACTTTTACACGTAATGGAGAAACGAGAATTGCTGCTTTAGAAAACGGGAAATTGATTGATTTGCATGCTGCTTTTAAAGCGAAATTGACAAGCGAAGGAAACCTTAGGGCCGCTCAAATTGCAGAGGCGTATATACCAAAGGATATGAATGGATTTTTACAAGGTGGAACGGAAAGTATGAATTTAGCAAAAGATGCGATCGCTTATGCGCTTATGAAAAACCATGGAGATAAATTGGTATTTGAAGAAGGTGAAGTGAAAATAGAAGCTCCAGTACCTTCGCCAGGAAAAATTATATGTGTAGGTCACAATTATCGTGAACACATTTTGGAAATGAAACGCGACTTACCTGCATTTCCAGTCATCTTTGCGAAGTTTGCCAATACAGTAATCGGTCCAGAAGATGATATTCCACATTACCCGATTTCTGAACAACTAGATTACGAAGCTGAATTTGCTTTTGTAATCGGGAAGCGTGCTCGAAATATTTCAGAAGGAGATGCCCTCCAATATGTAGCTGGTTACACAATTGCGAATGATATTACTTATCGTGATATTCAGCGCCGTACGATTCAATGGCTTCAAGGTAAGACAGTTGAAGGAAGTGCTCCAATGGGACCGTGGTTAATTACTTCAGATGAATTAACGAACCCATCTGGCTTGGAAATTGTCTTAACAGTGAATGGAGAGACACGTCAGCGATCTAATACTGCTAATTTAGTATTCTCGGTACAATATCTCGTTTCGTTTTTATCCGGTTTAATGACACTAGAGCCAGGGGATGTCATTTTAACAGGTACGCCAGGTGGGGTAGGTGTTGCACGTAATCCGCAAGTATTTCTTAAAGATGGAGATATCGTTCGTATTGAAGTTGATGGAGTAGGCGTACTTGAAAATAAAGTAAGACAAACAGTAGAGGTGCCAGTACTATGACGAAAAGCTTGCAAATCCACGCAGCCGAATCTGTTTATGAATCAATCGATAAGATCAAGACTATTGTTAAGTCTTTGCCAGAGGAAATCATCTATTGGAAACCTTCAGAAGATGAATGGTCAATTATGCAAATTATTACACATGTAGCGGAAGCTATCCCGTATTGGGCAAAAGAAATTAACAATATTAAATTAAACCATGAAAACGTATGGGGCCGCGGTTTAACAGATGAAGTACGTCTACAAGCAGTATCAGAAGAGAATATAAACAAAAAATCTATAGAAGAAGTCATAGAGCAGCTGTCTTCTATACCACTCATCATAGAAAATGTACTAAACACATTAACAGACGAAGAGTTAAATATTCAGGCTCCAAGTCGTAATCCTCGTTTCAACAATAAGCCGATTGACTTTATCGTGAATCACCTCATCGTAGAACATACAGAAAAGCATTATAAACAAATCGAGCGGAATGTACTTAAATTTAATGAGCAATAAAGGGGGCAAATAAAATGGCGGAAAAAAATGCTTTTTTTGAAAGTACACTCGTACAAGATTTCAATCGTGATATAGAACAATATCATCTTGGACCACTTTGGAACGCGATCCCAGATTTAATGAAACATACACCTGAGCCTCATGCACAAGCGTACCTTTGGAAATCTGAATTGCTTCAAAAGAAGTTAACGGAGGCGACGCAAATATTTACACCAGACCGCGGGGGAGAACGCCGGGCCATCTACTTTCAAAATCCTGGACTGAATTATAGAAAACCTTGGGGATGGGCATCGACCACCCAAACGTTATATGCAGCGGTTCAATTGATACAACCTGGAGAAACCGCTCCGTCACATCGGCATGTTCAAAATGCATTACGTTTCGTCATGGAAGGAGAAGGGGCTTACTCAATTGTGCAAGGAGAGCGTATTTTCATGGAACGAGGAGACTTCTTAACAACTCCAAATGGACTGTGGCATGGACATGGTCACACAGGTGACAAACCGATGATTTGGATGGATTGCCTTGATATTCCGACCATTTATTATCTCGGCGGTACGTTCTTTGAGCCGTATCCAGAAAAAATTGAACAGCCAAACGTGCCGGACAATTATACTGCTCAGCGTTATGAAGGTGGAATGGTTCGACCGATTTCCGACCGATATGCAAAGAAAGCTCCACTTAGTTCTTACAAATGGTCAGGGACGGAAGCAGCACTTAACGGATTAAGTCGTTTTGAGCCAGATGCTTACGATGGTTACGCTGTTGAATATATAAATCCATCGAACGGTGAAACAGCGTGTCCAACGATTGCAGCTTGGATGCAAAAATTGCCGAAGGGATTCAAAGGAAAAGCACATCGTCATACGCATGCATCAATCTATCATGTGCATGAAGGGGCAGGATATACGATTATTAATGGTGTTCGCTTTGACTGGTCGAAAGGAGACTTCTTTGTTGTACCAAACTGGGCATGGCACGAACACGTTGCGCTAGAAAATAGTTATGTATTTTCAACAAATGACCTGCCTATTTTAGAAAAGTTCGGGTTAGAGCGGAAACAGGAATATGAGAACAATAATGGATATCAAACAATCACAGGAGAGTTTGAACCAGCTCTACCTTAATATTGTGTAAAAAAGTGCCCTCTAGTAAAGAAAATATCATACAAGAGGGCACTTTTTCTATTTGTTAATTAATAAGCCTTCAAAACATGAAGCAAATAATCCTTACGATTCAGCGGATTAAAGTCAACACGTTTTCGAGTAGGGAAGGAAGCCTGCAGCTTTGTGAAACCAGTTGGCTTTGTTATAAAGATACCTTCTCCTTCAGTAAATGAATGGAGCATTCGTTTAAAATTCTCTGTTTTCGAAACAGGTAATGATCCTGTTAAATGGTAAGAGTCATTATAGAATATAGGCTCTGTGAAAGTTGCTGGAATGGCAGCTAGTTTATACATTGCGGTACTAATTGCGTGCTCTGGAACAGTTAATTCAAATTCGTTTAATGGTTCATATACACATGTTTCAGCTTGCTTTAAAGCAGCCATTAATACGAGCGGTGTTAAGTTTCTAAAGTCACTCGCTGTTGTAACAGGGCTTGCATAACCAGTATGTGTTAACGTGACGATAATATCAGTAACTTCCCATCCAAATAAACCTTGTTTTAACGTTTGAAATACTGTATCTTCAATCGCTTTATGAAATGCTAAAGGTAGTGATCTAAGTTCAACGCCTAAGTTATACGTAATACCAGAGTTAAGCACACCACGTTCCACTTTGAAGCCGATTGTTGCGTAAAAAGGATTCTCTTTTTCACTCATTACTTCAACGCTATTCCCTATGCCAATTGGTTTTTCAATACATACAACTCGCGTATTTGAAAAATTAACTTGTAAATTGTATTTTTCATAAAGTGTTGTTTCGATAACTTCTTTTTGTACTTCACCGAAAAGGCGAATGTATAGTTCATTATGAACATCGTCTTTCCACACTTTAATGAGTGGATCTTCTTCGCATAGCTCCATAAGTGCAGCGTATAAATCATGAATTTGCTCTTTAGGAACTGCCTCGATTGCTGCTTCCATTTGCGGTTCGGCAAAGTAAATGTCTTTAATATAATCTGTCCGTTCACCGATAATATCACCAATTTTAACATTCGTAAGTCCCCACACTTTGCAAAACTCTCCACTTTGAACAGTAGAAGCTTGAATTGCATTTCCATTATGAAATATGCACATTTTTTTAATCTTTTCTTTATGTGACAGAGACTCACTGCGCTGAATATCAACATATTTTCTAACGTGTAAACAACCAGAAAAAACTCTTACATAAGCAATCTTTTCCCCAGAAGATTCGCGTTCAATTTTAAAAACAACACCGGATAATGTTTCATCTTGTGCCGATTTAGTAGTTGGAATTAAGGCTGAAATATTTTCAAGTAGTTCAGTTACACCTATACCTGTCATTGCTGAACCAAAAAAGATAGGAAACACATTTGCTTGCTGTATTTGCTTTTCGAGTTCTTTTCTTAATAGTGCGTCCGGTACTATTTCGTTATTTACATATGATGCAAGCAATGATTCGTTATATGGTGCTAATCGTTCAATACAATCGTCATATGACTTATATTCAATAATACGAGCTTCCTTTGTTCCTTCGTTCTCTACAGAGTAGAAGGGGAATGCATCCTTTGAAAGAATTGCTTTTATTTGTTTCACAACTTTTTCAGTATTTGCGCCACTACGGTCTATTTTATTTACAAATAAAACAGTCGGTATGTTTAGTTTCTGTAGTGTTCGCATTAAAATCTTCGTTTGTGCTTGCACACCTTCAACGGCAGAGATAACTAAAATGGCACCGTCTAAAACGCGGAATGATCGTTCCACTTCAGCGATAAAATCAGCGTGTCCGGGTGTATCAATGACATTTACTTTTAAATCATCAATAAAGAAAGAAACGACAGATGCTTTAATTGTAATTCCGCGTTGTCTTTCTAATTCCATTGAGTCAGTTTGCGTATTACCACTATCTACTCGGCCAACTTCTTTAATCACATTCGTTTCATAAAGAATACGCTCAGTCAAACTCGTCTTGCCAGCATCTACGTGCGCGACAATCCCTATATTTATTGTTGTCATATATAAATATCCTCATTTCATTTTCCATTTTTATTTCCTCATTTCTATTTGTGTAGTGCCGCATTACAATCACTCTCCAGTCATTTAAATTAGTACTATTATAATGCAATTAACATTTTTTGTAATGTGACAAAGCGCCTTAATTTGGAAAAATAAAGTGAAACTTTAATCAGTGGGAGTTTTTCAACCCACTGATTATTAGTTGAACCAATCGGGCTTTTACGGGCAGTGGAGCTCCCACCTAACTTCCTTGTTTTCGAAAATTTTGAGAGGGAAGCCTTACTGCCCGTTAAAGCGGGGTAAAAAGAAAACAAAATGCTTGCATTATAAATCGATATAGATTATATTAATTGACATATCAACTATTGATGCATCAAACGTTTTTGGTTTGGATGTAAAGGAGGGGTAATTTGACAAGTTCATGCTCAAAAGAAGCAATAATTTTATATAAATTACACTTCCTCAATAAAGAAGTAAGTTCGAAGTTTGAAGGTTGTACGGGTATGAGTCAATCTAGACTAGAGCTTATACTTCAGTTATATGAAGTAGATGAAATTAGTCAAAAAGCACTTCAGCAAGAAGTGAATATTGATAATGCCGCGATTACGAGGCATTTAAAACAGCTGGAAGCAAACGGAATGATTACAAGACGTAAAAATCCAGATGATAACAGAATTACGTTAGTTTCTCTTACAGAAGAGGGGCGAAATAAAATTCAAGTGTATCAAGAGGAAAAAGAGCGTTTCGCCACTTCAGCATTTAAAGGATTAAGTGAAGAAGAGCGCGACAATCTTTTAACGATGTTAGACCGCATTCAAGAAAACATAAAAGAATTATAAAAAAGGGAGAATACAACTATGACTAACTCAGTAAAAACAAATGATTTTAACGAAATTTTAACAGGACGTCGTTCAATTCGTAAGTACGATCCTTCAGTGAAAATTAGTAAAGAAGAGATGACTGAAATTCTTACAGAAGCAACACTTGCACCATCTTCTGTAAACATGCAACCATGGAGATTCTTAGTTATTGAAAGTGACGAAGCAAAAGCAACACTTGCGCCACTTGCGAAATTCAATCAATCTCAAGTAGAAACATCTTCAGCAATGATCGCTGTATTTGGTGACTTAAACAACTTTGATAACGCAGAAGAAATTTACGGTACAGCAGTAGAGCGTGGTCTAATGCCAGCTGAAGTAAAAGAAGATCAAATGCAAAAACTTTCAGGTTACTTCTCAATGGTTACACCAGAAGTAATGAAAGATACAGTTTTAATTGATGGTGGTCTTGTAGCAATGCAATTTATGCTAGCAGCTCGTGCTCACGGTTATGACACTTGCCCAATTGGTGGATTTGAAAAAGACCAAATCGCAGAAGCATTCGGATTAGATAAAGAACGCCACGTACCAGTTATGTTAATTTCAATCGGAAAAGCTGCTGACAGTGGTTATCCATCAGTACGTCTTCCAATTGAAAAAGTTGCTGAGTGGAAGTAATTTTATACAAATAGAAATAAGTGAGATATGAGAGGGGAAACACCATGATTATTATTCACGCAATATTTCAAGTGAATCCAGAAAAACAACAATCATTTTTAGAACAAATTCAGCCACTCATCCATGGTTCAAGAGAAGAAAGTGGAAATGTATCTTATGACTTATATAAAGATACAGAAAAAGAAAATGTTTATACGATGGTAGAAGTATGGAAAGATGAAGAAGCAGTTGCGAATCATAATACGAGTGAACACTTCACATCTTTCGTTAGTAAAGCAGCACAATTTTTAACTGCTCCGCTTGATATAAAAGCTTATAATGGAACGTTAGTAAAATAATATGGTGAAAAAGATGACTTTAGCAAAAGCTGAGGTCATCTTTTTTTGTATAAGTAGAAGCTAATTTCGGTACAGTTATGTTGAAATAGAAGTTTTGCTCTTATCTTCAATGACAGTGGTGAATTGTATGTTAAATTCGAACATTCGGTTTATTAGGATATTTTTCCATGGTATAATTTTCTAGAAAATAAAAGGTAGAGGGGAGTAAGTGATGGGAGAATTTCAAAGTAATTTGCATACGGCAACGCAACTTGCAACGAAAATGAGAAATGCTTCAGATAGAATGCAAAGTGCTACTAGTCGCACTATAAATAAGGCAACGCGTACTACACTATCTGTGAACTTCAAAGCACAAGAAGCAAATCAGCAAAATTTACACATTACGAAACAATTTTGCGCTGCTTTTCAACAGACGATTGATAATATCCATTCCGTAGCAAATGAATTTGAGAAAATGGATAACGGACTTCAAAAGACTTTTCAATAATGTAACAGCCTACGTAAAGGGGAAAAGGTAGGGAGAAAAGATGAGTCAAGAAATTGAAACGAGAATCAGTCAATGTAATCAAAAATTACGAATTATATTTGAAGAACAAAATGAAAACCGAATTGCGCTGCAAAATCAAGAACGAGCTGAGGCTAGTTTTCATGAATGGAAAACTAGAAGCAATCGTTTATTTAACCGAATACTAGAAACTTGGTATGGTGACAAAGAAGTATTTCGCCTTTTTACGAATATGCGGCAAGAGATCGGACAGTATGAAAGAAAACTTACATTCGAATTAGAAAACGAAAAAGAGACGTTGCTTAAAGAAAAACGGCATCTCAGTGAGAAAGAAAACGACCTTTCCTATGAACAGCAGCAACTACAAAGGGAGGTCAATACATGAGTTTAAACATGTATTTGGGAGAAGTACAAAGTCAAACTCAAAGTATGAACGCTATATGTAATGCTACGATTCAAAGTATGGAACAAGCCATTCAATCTATTGATGCCTTTGCGTTAGATACAGTATTGCAAGGACAAACATACAGTAGTGCAAAAGCATACCTTGTCCAAACATTTCGGCCATTAGCGCAAGGAATCATATGTTTATGTGAAGAATTAATTCGCCAAAATGAGGCATTCCCAAACGAGTTCCAAGCAAAAGTTGCTTCGACAGATGTGATCGAACAAGAAATAAGAGAACAAATACGGGGAATTAATCAATCGATTACAAGTATAGAAGCAATAGAAGTACTTACACCGATGCCTGGAGTAGGTGCAATTATAACGGTATTAGGTGCAATGAGAAAAAAACTGGAAGAAAAACTAGAGCATTTATATGAATTCAATCATACGTCCAGCAACAACTACAGCACCGCCTTTCAATTAGCAGCTAGCATCACAGCCGGACTCGCTGAAGTGCAAAGCGGGAAAGGATTTAGTCCTGTAAGTGGTACGTTTAGTACACAAGGGTTGAATATGGATTGGGTGAGTTCTATTCAGGGGATTATAGAAGAAACAGCCCGAAAAAACGGCCAGTCAATTAGGGATATAGAAACAAATAACATAATTGAGGAGAAATCTCCGGTTAGAAATGCTTGGGACGATGCGGCAGACAGTATAGTTGGCATGTTTGAAACAGTGAAAAAGATGTGGGAAGCGACTCAAAGAGGCTCTGGGAAAGCTATTGGAGATGAAATCGAGTCCGCAGTAGCTTTAAGTAATATGGATATAGGAACTTTTATTAATGTAACCTATGCACTTTTCCATTTGGATGAGACTGCAAAAAATATGTGGCATGCATTTTCAAATAAAATAAAACGAGATATGATAGATGGAGATGCAGAGAGCCGTACTGAATTGTCTACTTATATATTAACGCAAGTAGCTACCGCATTTTTGGGCGATAAGGGACTAAATAAAATCGGTCATGTCGCAAAAGGAGCAAAAGCATCAAGTGGAGTAAGTACAATTGCGAATGCAGTAAAACTAGCAAAAGAATTGAAGCCTAAGCTTGAAATGTTACAATCCTTTAAGAGGGATGTTTCCTATGCATTCTCTAGTGTTGGTGGAACTATCGTAACCAAAATACCTCAAGGCGAATTGATAGAAGCTTATTATAAGTTTGCGAAGTCTAAAGGTTATTTTCAAGATGCAAGTGGAAGATGGCATCGATCTGATGGGGAATACGCAAGTAACAAAGAAATGGGTTTATCTGAACCGAGCGGCATAACAAAACGTTTGGAATATATGGGGAATACGCCTGGAAAAGGCTCCAAAACGGGTAGAGAAGTAATAGAAAGAATGGAAAATGAAATTCCACCAAAAATCCGTACAACACGTGATGGTGAAATAGAATTTATGGCAAGTGATAATAAATGGTATCCTATAGATCAAGCAGATATGGCTCATTTAACTGATGCAGTTTCATGGTGGAACAGTACAGGTAGATATTATGGAGAGAAGTCCCCAGAGGTTAGAGAATGGATGTTAGACTCCAATAATTATGTATTAGATCATTATAGTTTAAATCGATCCGCAGGTGCAAAGTTAAATGAAACCTACTTGCCACCAAATAAATAATTATTGGGAGGAATTTATATTGGAACTCAACGATCAAGCGTATGACCAAATTGTGAAATTATGTAACGAGGGAAATGCTTTTGTTGAAAAAGGAAAAGATGATAAAGCAATAGAGAGCTATATGGCTGCACTGGATTTGGTTCCGTTACCGAAGAACAATTGGGAAACAAGTACATGGATTTATACAGCATTAGGAGATACTTATTTTTTAAATTGTGAGTATGAGAAAGCAAAAAGCAATTTTTATAATGCATTAAACTGTCCGGATGGTATTTCAAATCCATTTATTTTACTGAGACTTGGAGAGAGTTTATTCGAGTGTGAGGAGTTTGATAAAGCTAAGGAGTATCTGTTAAGAGCTTACATTTTAGAAGGCTATAAACTCTTTTTTAATGAGGATGATAAGTATTTTGAATTGATTAAGGATATGATTTGAGGAGGATAAATATGGCTATTTTACAATCACCTATAAAAGAAGAATTCGAAAGTCTTTTGGAAAAAAGCAATGAACAATTTAATAATGGTTACTATAATGATTCTATTGTGTTATTAGAAGAGGCATGGGATATAATACCTAATCCTAAAGGTATTTATTGTGAAGAGAGTTACCATTTAGTTAAGGATATTATCTCCACTTGTTTTATGGTAAATGATTTAAAAAAAGCAAAGGAGTGGGCAGATAAAATATTTTTAACTGGATTTGCACGTATAGATTCCGGTGATAAGGAATTTATTGCAGGAAAAGTTGCTTTTGAATTAGGTGATTTAGAAACCGCAAAAGAATTTTTTAGCATTGCCAATAAAAAATCAGAAGGTAGATGTTTTGGGAATCCGAAGAATACTAAGTATCTTAAATTTTTAAAAAGTTAAAGGTTTAGCTGAGTAAAAGGAATTTGAAGATAGATTTAGTGAATTGCAAGCAGATATGATATCCATATGTATGGAATCTGTGGAGGATAGAGCCGATAAAGTATATGTTGATACTTCAAGGGAAGACGGTGTAATATCTAGCAGTTTCTTTTATTTGATTAACAATAAGTATTTAGAGTCTCATAAGGTGAAATGATGCGTTGGAGGGTGGGGAGAAAAGATATGATGTGTCTACCTAAAGAGGGTTTATAGTATTAAATATTTATCAGAGTGGAAGCTTTAAAGTTGAATACAAGTATGATTTAGTATACACAAATGATGATATAAAAACGGCTGATGATTTTGCTGATGAGTGGTTTGAGGAAGTGAAAAATAATAAACTTTAAAAAATTTTATAGTAATAGATATATTTAAATTGAATTAATAACTCATGAAAGTTTTAGCATCCATTTGTAGAATAGCATTTGCATACAGGAGTGACAAAGTATTGCTGTAATTAATTTAAAACGTATTATGAAGTGTACAGGAAAATAATAGACTGTCAGAAAGTACGTACTTCATGATGGTTGGACCATCATAGGGTACAATGTGCAATGATAGAATAGAAAAAGAAGTATGAGCTTAGGCGAGATGACATTTTACATGGCGATGAATATAAAACGCATGGAATGGGCATGAAACTAACGAAATCGTACAAACTCGTAAGTTTTAACGTAGTAGTTGTCATGATATATAAAAGGTGCCATACTGTTACTACAAAACTTACAAATTTATGCTACTTAAAAACATATGAACTTAAAGCACTTGATTGTCAATTAAAAGCAACAAGTGCTTTTTTGCGTTTTGGGATAGAAATGAGTAGATACATTATAATTTTATAAGTGTGCTAAGTATTAAATTTTTATAGATTGTAGGAGGTAGTTTAATAAGGTTTAACATGGATTGTTTTTTTATTGTGAGGGTTTAAGATTACAACATAGGGTACAAGGGAGAAGTAAAGAACCTAGATAACGTTCCGCGAATTGATAGAAGCTTTTTATAAGTTTGCGAAGTCTAAAGATGGCGGTAAGGGTAAGACTACAGAACCATACGATGTAGTACCGTATAGGCCAAGCAATTCACCACTAGAAAATCATCATGGCGTTATGGATGTTTGGGCTAAACATAATGTCCCCGATTATGTTAGTAGAGGGGGCGAATACTCCAACTATAGCCTTAACTCAAGAGCAACACAATGCTACTAAAGCTGTTTATAGACAATGGCTCTTTGATAAAACAGGGAAAAAGGTTGGAGGTAAAGTAGATTGGAAATCTGTTTCACCAAAGGAAATACAAGAATTGACGGAAAAAATGTTTGATGTTGCGAATGTACCACGTTTAGCTAGACAAGAGTATTATAGGGCTTTTAATCAATATAATTTTAGGGAGTAATTCAGATGGGAAATATTAATCAGTTGATTAAAAAAGTAAAATCATTACCTAATTGTCGAGTTCAGGAGCCTACAGAATTACCGATAATTGATAAGAATAAGCATATGCTACCAGGTGATTTAAAAGAATTTTATAGTCTTTGTGGTGGTCTAACTTTATTTGAAAATGAGGAATACCCTATTCATATTGTTACCCCAGAGGAGTTTATTTTGGCTAATCCCGTAATTGTAGGAGAGTTATGTGAAGAAGATATTTCATCAACTTGGTATATTATATGCAATGATGGCAAGGATGAATATCTAACAATAGATCTTAGTGAAGAAAGACTAGGTAAATGTTATGATAGTTTCTTTGATCGGCATGGAATAGTTGGGGAGTCGCAAATTATTGCAACTTCATTCACTGACTTACTTGAAAAACTTATTAAGAATAATGGACAATATTGGTATTGGCTAAAGAGTGAATTTGAATCACTTGGAGATGCTTATGATGATCAAGAGTGAAAAAGAGAATCTTTAAGTGGGATAGGAAAGTGACAGGGTGTTTGAAAATACGTATTCTATGATGGTTGAACCATTATGGAGTACTATGTGCAATTATAGAATAGAAAAAGAAGTACGAGTTTAGGTGAGATGACATTTTACATGGCGGTGAATATAATCACATTGAACGGGCATGAAACTAACGAACTCGTAAGTTTTAACATAGTAGTTGGCACGATATATAAAAGGTATCATACTGTTACTACAAAACATACAAATTTTAGAGTCGTATGATAAGATTGTTAGTTCTGAAGTTTCGCTGAAAGTGTTAGCTAATTCTATTACTAAGATGATTCCTCATGCTAAGGAATGGTTAAAGATACTTCACAAAAGAATATTAAATCATGAACCATCGAGGAATATTTATAAAAAAATCATCCCCACATTAAACAATGATATTCAGAAATATGTTGTTTCTCAATTAACCAGTATCAAAGAAAGAAACCCAAGTCGTTTCGAAGAAAGTGTAAATTCAATATTAGATTTTTTAAAGTAAGTTAAAAACCTTGACTGGCTAAATGCCTTTCAAGGTTTTTTAGTAAACTAAAAGGTTTTACTTTTTGAAAATTTCACATGTAAATCAAAAACTTACAGAATAATAGTTATCTATTAAATGAAACCACAATTCATAAGTGTTGATTTCTTTTTCTACCATTTTAAAACAAATATTATATTACTCCTGAGATTAACGCAAATAGCTACCGCATTTTTGGGCGATAAGGGACTAAATAAAATCGGTCATGTCGCAAAAGGAGCAAAAGCATCAAGTGGAATAAGTACAATTGCTAATGCAGCAAAACTAGCAAAAGAATTGAAGCCAACGCTTGAAATGTTACAATCTTTTAAGAGAGATGCTTCATATGCTTTCTCTAGTGTTGGTGGAACAATCATAACCAAAATACCTCAAGGCGAATTGATAGAAGCTTTTTATAAGTTTGCGAAGTCTAAAGATGGTGGTAAGGGTATAGATAATACTAGTAAGAAGACCGCCGGACTTGATTCAAGTGGGGAATTTTTGGATGATGTATTAGAATCTAAGTATCAAGACTATGTAAAGAGAAATACTAAATTTGGTAAAAATGTTCGTGACCGATTAGAATGGAAAGAAGCTTCTGATAAATGGGCGAAACTGCAAAATCAAGGACGAGATTTTGAATTAGAAAAAATAAACGATTTTATGAAAGTGGCTACTGACGTTCAAGAACAGATAACAATTGTAACTAAGGACGGAACAAAAATTAGAGTAGATGCAATTGGATATGATAAAAAAACAGGGGAATTGTTGATAGAAGAATATAAATCTTCTGCTACAGCTCCACTAACTTCAAATCAAAGAGATGGATTTGTGGAATTACTTGAAAGTGGAGGATTTATTGTAGGAGAAGGGAAGGGGATATTTATTGGTGGAGTCGAGATTCCGCCTGGAACTGCTGTTCAAATCATTAGACCCAAAATAAGGGAGTGATATCATATGAAACTTAAAAGAAAAGATTTAGATAAGATGATCAGTGCTTCGATAAAAGAAGACTTGAAAAAATATAAATTAAAATCAAGAGGTGGAATTTATTATAAGAAAATAGGACAATATTTTATATATATGTATATTGGTGCGACCGGTGTGGAAAATGATATTGTTAGAATTAGAGGGTATATGAAGCCGTATATAACAGATGATATTTTTTGGGAAGTTTTTAATATGAAATCTAATAGTAATGAACCTATCGGATTACGAGCAAACGGTGCATACAAAGTTGATGGATTTGAGGCTTTCTACAGTGATGTAAAATATGATGACGTGGAAAACCTAGGAGATGTTGCTAAAGAATTAATAGGTAAATGCTATGAATATTTGGAGAAGACTGTCGAGTGTTTTGAAAATTACGATGATTTTCTTTCTTTCTCAAAACCTTCGAATAAAAATCAACTTTATGATTATAACCTTGTTGATATGTTATTATTAATAAATACAAGAAAGTATACAGAAGCTAAAAGTATTGCAAAAAATCTAATAGAAAAACACGAATATGGCAGATTTATTAATGAAGAGAAAAATATATATGAGTACATTGTAGATTATTGCAATAGACACATATAGGATAGGAGAAAATATGGCAGTTATAGATTTGGATCAGATAGATGCAATTGGAGTAGAAGGTAAAAATCTAAAGTTGTTAATAATAGACTATCTAGACTGGGAATATGAAGACATGCATCTAGACGTATTACAAGAAAAAATTAATAATTACTTAATATATATTGAAGATAAGCAGTATTTTAAAGATTACGGAGAGAACTTTGAGAAAAAAATAATTGATATACATTTCCAACATAGTGTTTCGGAAAATGGATTGAAATTTCTGGACGCAGTTTCCAGTCAGCTAAGTAATACTGACATTTTCATCGATATTCACTTACCAGAAGAATAGTTCTTTGTCGAGGGGTGATTTCTAATATGAAAGAGGTTATGAAAGACTATTTCGGAAGATTTATAGATAAATGGATGAAGTACAACAACTCATTACCGCAAATAGCATGGAATGAAGATGTAGATGAATTTATATATTTGGGTGAAGAAGATGAATATGGATATATTTGTTGGAAACCAATGGAGAAGGGAGTGGAATTTTCCTTTGATGAAATTGAAAGTCAATATAACGTTCAGTTACATGATTCGTTGAAGCAGTATTTCACTTCGTATTGGTTTTTAGAATTAACAGGATGGATTTCTTCTTATAATATTAATTTGCATCCTGTTATTCCAGGGATTGAACCAGATTATTTTATTTCACTTGTCAAAGACTATGCAGAATCTAAAAATGATATTTTTAAGTATATCCCAATTGGTTATGAATCAAATGGGTTGTTAATAGTGTTAGACAACAATACAGGTGAAATTTTAGTTGAGGATTTTGAATTAAATGAGTATAAACAAATAACTAATAGCTTAGAAAACCTCATTTCACAATTGGAATTTAGGTATAAAAAATAGAAATGCATACCAACAGACAGCAAGAAAAAGAGCGTTAAGAGATAAAATTGATAAGCTATTTGAACAAGGGTTAACACTTAAAGAAGCGAATGAAAACTCAAACAGTCTTACATAATTTAGATCAAGTTGCTGGGGAGATTTAGTATTTATGTTCTCAATGAAGGTATTGAATAAAACTCCCACTGATTAAAGTTTCACTTTATGAAAAGGTATTTAAGGTGTATAAAATGGGAGGATGGCCTTGTGGATGGAAAGGTGAGTACATGGAAGGGAAAATGATTGTCTACTTACCAAATGAAAAATGAAGGCTTACATACCGACATATTTTATGAATTTCATGAAATCTATTGCGAAACGATTATAGAGAGATGACAGGCGATACGTTTAAATATCTTGATAGTTTAGGAGGGATCATTAAATGATTAATCTATTTAATATTCCAGATTTGATAGAAAGGTCGGCAGCGAGTGATATTGAAATTCAAGCAGTAGAAAATCGCATGAATGTTACATTACCTAATGTATATAAGGAATTATTGAGATGTACAAATGGCTTTTCAATCGGTGGTGGGTTACTTATTTATGGTACGGAGCATATTGCAGAAAGGAACGGGGTTTGGGAAATAGATGAGTATGCGAGGGGGTATGTCTCAATTGGTGATGACGGTGGGGGTAATGTATTTTTAATGGCTCAACATGCAGAGGAAAAAGAGGTGGTAGTAATTGATTCTGGGGACATGAATCCAAGCCATGCTACTGTAATTACCGCTGATTTTAAAAAATGGGTAAATAGTGGTTGTGTAAGTGAAATAGAACAGAAAACGATAAATAATTCGTCTGATATTTGTAATATAGTGTTAGTGAAAACTCCTAGTGAAGGTTTGAAAGATTTAATAAGAATAAAGAGCGTATTAGGGCTTGAGATTGCCGCGGTAGATTTGCTAAAGGGTTCAAAAAATCTTCCTTATGTATTAGTAGAGAGATTTCCATACGGTAAGGCGAAAAAACTCATTGAAAAATTAGCAATTGATAGTACTATACTGAGTATAGAAGTGGCTGGAAAAAACAGTTAATATTAGAGGGTAACTTTCATATGATTAGAGAAATCGATATGGATCCAAGAGAGTAAACAGGGAGAGTTAAAAATGATAATAAATGATGCAGTTTTTGGTGAGATTGAGTATACATATGGATGGATTAAGGACATTACCGTTGAATTTTGTGGAAAAGAAGTTGAAATAGCATTGATAGTTAAAGGTGAAAAAGACGGTAAGTTTGATGAAGAACAATATACTGCTTATAATTCATTATTGCAAAATTGGGAACAACTGCAGCAAGTTTTTTTACAAGCGATTTTAGACTATTACAAGCAAGAGCGTCAACAATTAGGATATGATATTGGATTTAATGAAAATTATCCGCATATTGAAACAATTGATCAGTTACTTAATAGGATCACTTTAGTTGGAATTGTAGTCCCATATGGAGATATTAATGAAGAGCGAGATATTGGGATAACTTTCGATTGTACATGGGATACAGAGAATGGACTTGGGCTACGTCTATTAAATGAAAAAGTAACTGAAGTGGGGTATCAAGACGTTGCCATTTAACTTTTAATCTAAGGAGTGAAAAAGTAGTATGAAAGAATTTGAGGAAAAGTTTAGTGAATTGCAATCGGATATGATATCTATATGTATGGAATATGTTGAAGACAGGGCCGATAAAGTATATGTGTATGCTTCATGTGAAGAAGACGTTATTTCAAGCAGCTTCTTTTATTTGATTAATAATAAGTATGTAGAGTGTCATAAAGTGAATGATGCATTGGAAGATGGAGACGGAAAATATGATGTGTCTCCAAAAAGAATGTTTATGGTACTTCGAATACTATGTGAAGATATCGAAAAAATCGAAGAATTATGTAAAGAATATGAAAGAGATATGCCAACAGAGATGAAGTTAATTTATGATACTGAGAGTGGAAGGTTTAAAGCTGAATACAAGTATGATTTAATATATACTCATGACGAGATTAAAACGGCCGATCATATTGCTGATGAGTGGTTTGAAGAAGTGAAAAATAATAAGCTTTAAAAGGGGTTACAGTAATTTCAGAACAAAATATCGAACAGGAGGTTAATTAATATGGAAAAAGGAATGAATAAGTTGTATAGAGAAATAGCCGAGACAGTTAATGAAATGATTCCGGAAGAATGGGGAAAATTCTATTTTTATGCTCAAATATCTGAGACAGGTGGAGGAACTTACTTTTTCTATAACACACCCCAGGATGAACAGAACTATAAGTATAGTTTAGAAATTGCTTATGAATACGACATTGATAAAGAGTACTATAAACTGAAGGGTAGAACTTTATTTGAGTTAAGTAATAAACTAAGGAAGGTTTTTAATGATAATCAACAAGAACTGTGGTACTCTTTTACACTATCTCTTGATAGCAATGGAAAGCTGAAGGTGCATTATGATTATACCAATTGGTTCGATACTGATTATAGTTTTGGTGACCAGTTAGTTATTTGGGAGTATAAATACTTAGGAACAGAACCAGATGATAGTGAAAGTAAAGATTTAATTAGCAGATATTTAGATGAGTATCCAGATAATCCAATTTAGTTAAATAGAGCAGGATAGAAATACTCAGTTGACCAGATACAAAGAGGTAAGACTATAGAAAAAACAGAAAAAAGAAGTGGAAAATATTATGTTATAAAAGAGATAAATTAGATTGGGGAGCATGCAAGGATATTAAAATGGACAATTATAATTCGTAACGAGTAAATAGGAGGACATAGTGAACAAGAAAAGGCAGTTACTTCAACAAGTAAAAGTCGTGATACATAAGTTGGAGAAAGACTATGTTAAAGATATTAATAGTGGCATTTTACAATTAATATATAAAAGATATAAGAAGGCATTAGAAATATTAGAGAATAACGAGGATATTAAGGGAATAACCATTGTGGGTGGTGTGCGTGCGTATATGGACAGTTACAATGACTATCCACATGCGCTATTAGAAGAATTACATAAGGCTGAAACGATAATTAAAGAATTAACTAACAGATAGTGATAGAGGAAAAGTATGAAGAGGAAAGCTAACTTTTTAAACTAGATAAAAATAATGCAGGGGGGACTCTATGGAAAGTGAGGAAAAAGCGATAAAAATCTATGATTTCATTAAAAATGGTGATATAGAACAAGCGAAAGAGATAATTATTACTGATAAAAGTTTGCTTGATTTTGTAACGCCTTATGGAACGTGGCTACATGTTTCGGCTAGAGCTGGTGAACTGGATATGATAAAATTTCTTGTTGAATCTGGTCTGGATATTAACCTTAATGAAGGTGTACCAAAGTCAGCGCCTATTGCACATGCAGCTAGTGAAGGTGAAATTGGTATTGTAGAGTACTTATTTGATAATGGTGCAATATTAGATGTTAGTGACCCAAATAGAAATCCACTATTTGCAGCTATTTATGGCGGACACCTTGATATTGTAAAGTTTCTCATTAAAAATGGTCTGGATATAAATATCAAGTATACAGAGAAGACTATGAAAGATATGGGAGCTTATGAATTTGCTATTGAAAGAGGACAAACAGAAATTGCTGAATATTTAAAAATTTATATTTAAGGTGGAAGCCATATATTGATTTAATAGAAAAGTATGGAACACCACATATAATGAATGTTTCGGGTTTGTGCCTTTTCTTGGATTAGGCGGATTAGAAAAGTTGAAAACTAATGATCATATTAATTTAATTACCCAATTCATTTAAAAGGAGAAATTTATATGGACTCTCAATCTGAGGTTAAGAGATTATATAGTTGTAGATTTTTAAAAAATCAATCGGAATGTGAAGAGTTTGATAATATATTAGAAAACTTAGCAGATTGTACTGATGAGAAGCTTATTAAAGAGTTGTGTATAGTATTTGAGGATGAAACACAAGCGGAAGAAGTTATGTTTGGTTTAGTTCATTTTATTGAAAGTTTTGAAATGGAAAAATATCTAACAGAGATGCCTAAAGCTTTACCAAAAATGGTTGAGAGTGCAAAAGAGTGGGCAATTCTACTAAACATAAGAATTTTAAATAGTGATTTATGTAGAAGTGAGTATGCTAAAGTGCTTGTAGGAATGAATCATGATATACAACTAACGGTAATTGATTTACTTAATGAAATTATTGCTGATGACCCTAAAAGATTTGAGAGCACTGCCAATGAGGTTCTTAGTCAATTACAGGGAGTTAATAAAAATAAATAAAAGTGAGAAATGAGTACATAGATGAAAAATAAATGAGAATTGTAGAAACAGTGGAAAGGCAATGTGAATGATATATATTTACAAATATAAGATAACTGTAGCGACCATTTGTATTATGGATAAAACTGAGAACACCCTAGCGAAGAGCTAGGGTGTTTGTGTTATATAGTTTCACCATATGCTTCCGAATTAGGAGCAGGAGTAATCAACGAATCCTTTGTCGCGTTTACTATAATAGAATGTAGGTGTTTAACATTTAAATATATGAAGAAAAACAATTAAGCTTTTATTTTATTTAAAATGGATACTCTATTAGTAGTGAATAATAAATAATTTTGCTTTACTGTCTTAATTAAAATACGATCAGTTGTACCATATGCTGTTCCAATTCGGATTGCGCTTTTTTCTTCAACACCAGCATATGTATTATCTTCAGTTACCTCAGTGATTTCACATAATGGAATATGAATTTTAGAGAATTGCCATGAAATAATTAATTCCTCTGTTGTTTTTATAACATCAATACCCAACATGTTACCAAGACCTTTCTATATTAAGATTTTACTCTTTCAATTTTATTATACAAATTTACAGATTTTATTTCTATTTTTTTACAGGAATTATACAAATAACAACGAGATAAATGTTCATAATTACTTTCATTCTTATTATAACGAATTCTACAATAGAAGACAGAACGTATATTTGGTATAATCAAAACATACTATATGAAATGATGTACATGAGTTTGAAATTCATGTAATAAGGTAAGTACTACATAACAATAACTAATATTTAAAGTTCTCGTACCTATAGGATTCAGTTCATGTTATACAAATCAGTTGTTAGAAAGGAAAAGATGTAATGAATCAAATTTCATTTGAAGATTTATTTGAAGAAGAAAAAGAAAAAGTGGAGGTTGCTGAGATACCAGCACCTTTATCGCCCTTGCAAAAAGATATTTTGGGATTATTTAATTCTGAAGAAATAAGTGCACTTGAGCTGTGCGAACAATTAATACGAGCTGGTAAAATATCAGATGAAAGATTCACAACTGATAAGCCTAAAGCATACGGGCAAGTATGCTTACTATTAGAAGGTTTTGTTAAAGAAGGAAAGCTTATTTTTGTCAAAAGTGATGAGAAAAGAGATAGGGTATATAAAGTGAAAGACGAAGATTCTAACGCATAAAATGTATAAAGTATAGTAATGAAATAAGGAATTCCTCATATTTGTGTTGAAAGATTATTTTCACATAAGCGTGGGGATTTTTTTGGAGGGAGGATGTATGAAAAATTGGGAGTATAACGAATTATTGAATGCAATTCAGGAGGCGTATGAAGAGTTATTAGATGAAGAGAGAGGGTATCGATATGCTATAGCAAAACTAGCGGATGAATTTGATAATTTAGGAAAAATTGAAGATGTTATAGTGGATACTGCCATAGGAGAAATTGCAGTCGATCATAATATAGTTTTTGTTGGGCGTATTGAAGGTATAATAAAGAGGCTAAGTATGTTGAACCCTCAAGAGGCAGAAGGTGAATTGACAGTAGAGGAAATAAAAGATTTATCGAGAAGAATAAATAATGTAATAGAAGGATTGAAAAATATAAAGGTTGCTTATAAAACTTCGATTGAATAGTTCATGTTCCTGCAAATCTAAGAGGTATAGTTAGACAAGAGAACAGAAATATAGGGGGTGATGTTATGGAGGAGAAAAGTATAAATAAAACAATAAGAAATGCTATTAAGCTTGGTGATAGTAATGAAGTAAAACGTATAATAGGTGATAATCCAGAATTTTTACATTCAATGACACCATTTGGTACGTGGTTACATGTTGCAGCAAAGAAAGGACATATTGAAATTGTTCAGTATTTGATTAATAAAGGGATAGATATTAATGCTAGAGGTGGTACATTTGATGCTTCTGCATTAAATTTGTCCGCAGGAGAAGGACATTTAGAAATAGTAAAATATTTAGTAGAGTCTGGTGCCGAATTGGATGTAACCTTAGCAAAAAGAAATCCACTATTTGGAGCAATTTATGGCGGACATAAAGAAGTAGTTGAGTTTCTAGTTGAAAAAGGAATAGATATTTCAATTAGATACACTGGAGAAAACATTAAGAATATGAATGCTTATGAATATGCTGAAGAATTCGGACAAACAGAAATTGCAACATATATAAAGCGTAAGATGGATAAGAGATAATAAAGATTGTAAAAGGGATAAGACTAAAAATAAAGAGATTAATAGGCTGTATAGCTAATCAAAAATAGAGAATTAAAAAAAGGTTTAGGAGATGAATTTATGGGAGTGAAAAAATGGCTTTTTTCAGGAGATTATTTAGCTGAAGATAAAATAGTTGAAGTAGAAAGTTTATTCGGATTTTCCCTTCCCGGTGATTATAAAAATTGTGTAATGGAAAGTGATGGAGGTTATCCAGAACCAAATACGTTTGATTGTGATAGTGGAAGAATTGAGGCGGTCTTCAATGATTTGATTAGTTTAACTGATGAAGACTTAAATATAAAGATGTTTTCTGAATTTGCCATACAAAAATTGATTCCCTTTGGTAGAGATCCTTTTGGAAATTTAATTTGTTTTGATTATCGACAGAACAAGAATGAACCAACAGTTATATTTTATAATCATGAAGAACAAAATGAGAGTGCAATTGAGCCAATTTGTAACACATTTACGGAATTGCTTAATAGATTGTATTATTAAAGTCAATATTACATAAATAAAAGGGGTACAGACGAAATGAACGGTATAGGGAACTTAATTGAAAATCATGTTGAGACTTTGTTTCTTAGCTCTGTAAGTATAATTGTATTGGTATTTCAAAGTATTG
>NZ_JBALMG010000053.1:0-11232 GCF_036963225.1 Bacillus sp. JJ783
ACAAAAATGAGTAACTGCTTTTTAGAGCAGTTACTCATTTTTGTTATTACTCGCTTACTTTTCTATTCTATTCTCTCTAATAATGTAAGAAACGATTGTAAAACTGGTGATATCCATCTAGATTTATGATAGATTACGTAGCTTTGAATGACGGCTGGAGTTTCGATGGGCTGAAAACAGAGTTGTTCTTTTTGATAACTTTCTTGTACAACGATGTAAGGGAGAATAGAAATTCCTAACTCACACATAACGGATTGTTTAATGACTTCAACATTGGAAGTCTCAAATGTTTTATTAGGATTTCTTCCGCTTTGACGTAAAAAACGATCTACCATTGGTCTATAGCCACAGCTTTGTTCTGTAAATATAAATTGAGTATCTTGTAATAAAAGGAGTGGATCAGTGTTTGAAGGGAAATGAGCAGGGAAAATCCATCCAAATGTTTCATTACATAAATTGCGCGTAATAAAATCATTATGCTCTATACTTTCTCCAATTATGAAGATAACATCGGTTTCTCCTTCATGTAGTTTCTTCAATGCTTGCTCATTGGTATTTGTCTCAAGTACGATATTTACTTTCGAATTTTCCTGTTTGTAAGTACGTAATAATTGTGGTAACCGATACACTGCCAATGATTCATTAGATGTAATAGTCAATGTTCCTTCTAAATGGTCACTGTTTTGAGGGATTTCTTGCGCTTTATCATAAATAGTAAGTAATTCTAATGCGTACGGATGAAATTGATGACCTGCTTTTGTAAGAAGTATTTTCTTTCCTAATCGATCGAATAGAGGAATGTTTAAATCGTTCTCTAATGCTTTAATATGGGCTGTCACAGTAGATTGCGCATAACCTAATGCATGAGCAGCTTTAGAAAAGCTGCCATATTTAACAATGGCACAAAATGTTTTAACATGTCTCATTTCCATAAATGATACCTCTTTTATTATCATGATTTGTGAATGATTATATCATGTATTTCAATTTTTCAAATCATTAAATTTCTTTTAAAATTAAGTTGTGGAGAAATTCATTCAAGTGAAATTGGAGGAGAAAAAATGAGTGAAAAGAGCTATCATGTAGCTGTAGTTGGGGCTACAGGCGCAGTAGGGCAAAAAATCATTGCATTGTTAGAGAGAGTAACGAAATTTAATATAGAAGAAATTACATTACTCTCGTCAAAACGATCTGCTGGTAAGATAGTACAATTTAAAGGACGAGAGATTAAAATACAAGAGGCAAAATCAACTAGTTTTGAAGGTGTAGACATTGCATTTTTTAGTGCTGGAGGAGAAGTTTCTAGACAATATGTAAATCATGCAGTTTCTAGTGGTGCAATCGTAATTGACAACACAAGTGAATACCGAATGGCACACGATGTACCACTCGTCGTTCCAGAAGTAAATGCACATACTTTAAGGGAACATAAAAGGATCATTGCAGTTCCGAATTGCTCAGCACTACAGATGGTAACAGCTCTTCAGCCAATTCGAAAATCATTTGGTTTAGAACGAATTATTGTTTCAACGTATCAAGCCGTATCAGGCTCAGGAATTCATGCGATTCATGAATTAAAAGAACAAGCTAAGTCAATGCTTACAGGTGAAGAAGTGAAGAGTACTATATTACCAGCGAAAAAAGATAAAAAACATTATCCAATTGCATTTAATGTATTGCCGCAAGTGGATATATTTACAGACAATGATTTCACATTCGAAGAAGTAAAGATGATTCAAGAGACGAAGAAAATTTTAGAAGATCCAAATCTGAAAATGGCAGCTACTTGCGTCAGAGTTCCAGTTGTATCGGGGCATTCTGAATCAGTTTATATTGAACTTGAAAAAGAAGCGACCGTTGCAGAAATTAAAGAAGTACTACTGAATGCACCAGGTGTTATTTTACAAGATAATCCTAGTGAACAAATTTATCCAACGCCATTATATGCAGAGGGTAAAAGAGATACATTTGTAGGTAGAATACGTAAAGATCCTGATACATCAAAAGGATTCCATCTTTGGATCGTTTCTGATAATTTATTAAAAGGTGCGGCTTGGAACTCAGTTCAAATCGCAGAGACATTGGTGGAAAAGGGGATTATTTAGTATAAAGTTATATAAATATTGAATATAGAAGGATATTTGGGAAACCGTTAATTATAATGGTTTCCCATTTTTTACTTAATGAGTATTTTACTAACTTCAATTAGAATTTAATTTAAGTTAGTTTTTATAGTGTTTTTATAAATATCAATTTTATCTGCAGAGAATTTTAAAGCTCTAGGTACTACATTAATTGTGAGATTAATATTAATTGATAAAGGCATTTCGACTTTTTTCACTACATCTTCTATCGCAATATACTCATCTTCTTTTTCGTTATAAAAAACAACGGAACTAATTAATACCTCATTATTTTCAATATCAATACTACACATCATAGGGAATTTCTCATCATTATGTATTATTAATTCGCCCAGTACTATGGAACCGTTTAACTCTTCTGTAAAATTTATTGTTTCCACTGGTTTTACCCACGTTTCATCGCACTCTTCGTTTTCCTCTTCATCTATTGCCCATTCCCATATTGGGTTTTGTTTCAAGTCTTCAATAGTTAATTCGTCAACTGGTTTGCTTTTACTCATATACAATTGCTCCCTTCATCATAATAAATGGATGATTAAAAAATATTCTTTCTTTAACTGAACAATATGGCCATTTGCATCCCTTTGAAATACAAGTTTTCGCATTTTTATAATCAGTTGAACGCCAATAAACAGGTTCAATGTAGAGTTTATTCCATTTGATATTATTTTAACTAGTTTCGAAATACTGTACGCATCCTAATAACCTCTCGAATACTTGTTCTTACAGTAATTTTAACAATGTTTTGAGTAGGTATCAAATAGTTATTAACTGACCTGATTGAAAAGAAAAAAGGATTGTTAATGTATGTGGAAAAGAGTGGAAAACATCAAGAATGAACAAAAGGATTTTGGTATGATATGGATATATTCAATGTGAGGGGGAATTTAAGGTGTATCAAATAAAGGGGTATTTTTCTTCACTAAAAGGAAATCATTATGAAATTGGTAAGCAACAAGGGGAATTCGTAAAGAAACATCCGTATCTCATTCCACAATTTATACAGCAAGAAAATTTAATATCGGATAACCATTGGACAGAATCTAGAAATGTACTAAAACAATATTGTCCAGGAATTAATGAAGAAATTGAAGGCTTTTGCGAAGTATTGAAAATCCCTTCAAGGAATATGATGTATTATTATCAGACACTATTAAAAGCAGGTTGTAGTCATTGTGCAGTATTACCTAAAAAAACTGATTTAAAGCATACATATGTACTAAGAAATTTTGATTTATCACCCAAAATAGATGATATGTGTTTTTGTTCGACGCATGTTGAAGGTGCATATGCACATAGTGGCTTTTCTACTCAATATTTTGGCCGAACAGAAGGAGTTAATGAGCATGGGTTATCTATTACATTTTCAGCATGTGGTCAACCTGTAGGGAATATTGAAGGTTTAAGAAAACCAATGGTAAATGGTTTGCAATGTTTTGCGGTAATTCGAGTAATATTGGAGAAATGTAGAAATACGCAGGAAGCTACATCTTTAATAAAAGAAATGCCTATAGCAAGTAATATTAATATAATTGTAGCGGATCCTTTAAACGCAGCACATATTGAAATATTTGACGGGCATAAATCAATAACAACAATTAATGAGGAAAGCCAAGCTTTTATCGTATCAACAAACCATGCAGTCAGTTCACCTATTCAGAAATTAAATAATAGGAAATTAGAACAATCTACAAAAAGATATCAAATTTTACATGAGCATTTAAATCGAAATGAACAGGTGAGCATGGAATCTTTAAAAGGATTGGTAGAAGAAGAATATCCTATCGGGGTGACGGTGCATAATTATGAAGAGTGGTTTGGGACTTTGCATTCTGTATTATTTGATTTACAGGATCGTACATTGAATATTTGTTTCGGATCGCCACTTTTAAACGAGTGGTACTCATTGAAGGTTGGAGAAAGCCTTCCGTTTTCCGAAGTGAATGTGAAGTTTAAAAATAAAACTTATGCTGACTTTTGGAGAGAAGAGAAAAATGAAATGACTCCTAAAGATCAAAAAGGAATAAGATGGTAAAATGAAGGGGCGGGAATAGACAGGAGGGATTGCCATTGCTACAAGCTATGTTACCAATTGTTCTAATCCTTTTTCTAGTCGCTTCGATGTATATAACTTATCAAAAAAGAAAAAAAGCGGGGATAAAAGGATTAAAAAGTGCATTAACTTCTATTTGTTGCTTTTTAATTGCAATTTTAAATTTGTCTGCATATTGGCTTCATTTTGGCGGTATTTTTACTTGGCTAGTCTCAATCATATTGTTGCTAGTGGGGGCGTATTTTACAAAATATATTCCAATCTCAAAAAAGGTGCACTAAAATTATATGAGTTTATATGTAATGTTTTATTTCAATGTGCTATAGATGCCTTTAAATCAATGCTTTTGAGCATTTCGATATGTGTTTGCAAACATTTTGCAAACACATATCAAAATATACTCTTCGTGAATGTTTTCACTGCATCTTCTTGCATATTGGGTAAGACATGAGAATATACCCTTAAAGTTAAAGAGATATCAAATGCTAATGACAGAATTCATGAAGTTTGTAAAGTGCGAGAACGAAGGTGTTTTTGACATCAAGCAGATGTACAGCGCGGAAAAAGCTTTCAAGAAAATGCAGAACCACCGAAATCTACATTTTGCTTACATGGGTATGCGAGTAAATGTAGCTGGCAAGTGGGGTACGATCGTTGGAAACTGGAAAACTAATTTGTTCGTTTTGTTCGATGGGGAAATAGAAGTGTACAACTGCCACCCTTATTGGGAAATTGCTTAATTCGATGAAGAGGGCAATGTGGTTCATAGCTGTCAAAAGGGAGAGTATGCGATATAAGTAAAAAAGGACGAGCAGTCGTACCTACTGTCCTTTATAGGAGAAAAATTATTCTGGACTAGAACTACGAATAACCAGAAAGCGCGCTTTTAACCAGTGTTGTCAAAGATGTAATAATCTATGCAACAAAAAAGCTTAGTCGGAATTCAAAACACCAAAATGGCTTGCATTGGTAAACAGGCTCAAAAGTAGTATATGCAAAATGGAAAATTCCATACAAAAAGCAGACAACAATTTTGGTTGTCTGCCAGTGAGTCGAATGAGTTAGCTAATTGTGATAAATTGCTTTCCCATTACAAGAAGAGTGAAGCTGCTAGTTCAAACAGCTTGTAGGTAGTCTTTTCGATATTTAAAAAAATATACAGAGAAAGCAGATAAGTGACGAATCTACCTGCTTCTGCTGTAACAAAAGAAAGAAGTATTAGCCGTGGATACGGCGGCTTGAAAATAGTATGTATTGGTTTTGAAAAAATATTCAAGGAGTGAAGGGAAATGGGATCGGGACAAATTTGAGGGCTATTCACTCGAACAGCTTCGTACCCGTCACAGTCGTTATCCTATTGTGACGGGTATCTGACTTATATTATTGAGGGAACGGGACGGAAGGATGCCACGGTATTGTTGCAGGAATCCAGACGAACCTGCGCGCTTACCCCAGCATTCGCGAGCTGCGTCACGGCATTCAAGATAGCAGATTTTCTGCCAGATTTGACGGCTACGTTATAGCTCACGACTAGGGGACGAACTGGGTCCTGAGGGGGAAATCGATTGAGAATCGCTTGATGATAGGTTGTTCTTAACGTGACGTTCGCTGTCAGCGTGATACCTTCTATAGTAATGCCAGTCAGCGTTGTCTCGTTAAATGAGGTGAGTTTGACTGTAAGCATGTAACGGTTTTGCATATTTATTTTTCCTTTATTATTAGACTTAATTTATTTTATGCTTGTCTAACAATTTAGTGTAGACACTTGCATCATAATAAGTAGAAAGATATATAAGATTATATTTTGATAAGGCGTGGAGATTAAAAAAAGGCAGTTGAACAAAAACGTTATTTGAATAAAAGCTAGTGGACTAGTTTTTAGCACTCACTGAAATTAATACTCATAATATACTTTGTAATAACTTATATGGAAGTGAGTTGAATAATAATGTTTTATTCATATTTTGATACCCGAGATAGAATGCGTCCGTATGGTACGGCGGGTATTACGTATAGCGGAGCACAAAGTACAATTCAAGCTGTTCAACAAGCGTTACAAGCACAGCAGCAAATGCAACAAATACAGCAAGGCATACAACCGTACTATTCATCTATGGAGTATTATTATCCAATGCATCATATTACACCATACGGAATTTCTGTTTCAACAATTCCATATGGAACTGTATACAACTTATAAAAATATGCGGGGAATAAATTTGAATATTTATATAACGGCGCAAGTACAGAGCGCCCTTATAAGAAATGATTTGTATCTGATGAATTAATATTCAATTAAATGTGTAATTAAGGTTAATATAAAAATTTTATTTTGTATGTATTTGAAACACGAAAAGAGCACTTAATAAAGTGCTCTCATGACGAGATCATTCACTCAAAAGAAAGGAATACACCATATCATACGAAAATCTTTTGAAATGCTCTTGGGTAAATTAATTATTATTTGTAAAAAAAGCAGTTAGCAAAAGCTGACTGCTCATCTCCAAGGGGAATTCGGAGTTTGGTATTTAAATGACGGAATTTTAGATTTTATTCAGAGGGGAAAATAAAAGCTAGGATTTCTCCTAGCACTCAAACATAAGTCATAGGGAAGGGTTTAATGTAGAACGTATGTCGCACTTTTAATATATAACAACTTCGGGATATTTTGAACAACAACGCTAATTTAAACAAAAAAGAACACTGTTTAACAGTGTTCAGTTACTGATATAAATTGTTATATGATACGTGTAATCCATCTTACTCGCTCTGCCTTGTGGCAGGGCTTTTTTATATAATAATATAAATTAAGTAGTTAAAGAGGTGTGTTTAAATGAGCTGGGAAGAATCATATAGAAGAGAGCAACCATGTCCATGTGGTAAGGGAAAATATATTGAAATTATGAAGGTGTATGCAATAGAAGAAATATAAAAAAGTGCTAACACGTATGCGGAATAGACATAAAACATCGCTGATTTGCCATTCATAAAAATAGACTTTTCTTAGCAGAAATCACTAATTATAAATACTTATAAAATTAGCTCTGATATAGCAGATATTGAAGCGAAGAAAAATAAAGATGGGAGTGCATATTGGAAATACGAAGATGACCAAACAAAGTTATGGAATATACGACTATAAAGCTAGAAAATGATGACATAAATCTAGATGTTATTGTTTAAATTTATATTTTATAATTTCCATTTATCCCGCATTAACTGCCCGGAAACGCCAGATTGGTTCAACTAATAATCAGTGGGGAATGAACAAAACCCCTACTGATTAAAGTTTCACTTTATATCGCTATTTCTACTTAGATTTAACGAACAGAAATATAGGAAAGTATCGATGGGGTTGTAGTTTATAAACGGAGGTCATGAAGATGAATAATTTTCAACAAGAACTACAAGCGTTAAGCCTTAATGATTATCAGCCTGGAAATATTGTGTATTGGGACCAGCAAAACCAATATCCATATTACTATATTGAAGATGCTGCTCGTCGCTGTGGTGGTTGTGGTCGCTGTGGTGGATTCCGTTGTTTTGGTTGCTTCGGCTGCTTTAGTTGTTTTGGTTGTGGTGGTTGCTCTAATTGCTCTAATTGTTTTGATGGTTTTAATGGTACTACTGTAACATTTGAATATTGATAAGAGACAAAAGGAATCCATTTTGAAAAAAGATTGATCAAAACGGATTCCTACTTTGTGAAGCATTATACAATTTTGTAAAAAAGCGCTAACAAGTTTTCAAACGAACTTGCTAACACCTATACGAAATAGATATAAAATATCGCTGATATGTCGCTTGATAAAACGATAATAATTAAGCACTTATAATGAATACTAGGTTTTTAGAAAAGAAACCACAAAATGTAATGTTTTATTTCATTATGAAAAGAAATTATTCTAATAGGTCGTTGTGCATCGGCTTCATAGGATAATCTCTTTTATGCTTATTTTTGTAGAGAATGTACTGTTAACTTTAGTTGTTCAATAAATTCTCGGGTAGCAGCGCACATGTATTTATCTTTTCTATAAATAAGTCCTATATCTATTGTTGGAGTGGGGTTTTCAATTTTAATAGATTGAATGTGTTCGCTTTGCAAAAAGTCTATATAAGGTTTTGGTAATACTGTAATTCCCATACCTTTTGAGACCATTTGAATTAAAGATTCCATTGTACTAATTTCTAAAATTGGCTTTGGTTTAAAGTTAAAGTTTTGGCAATGAGATGTAATTAATTCTGTTAAATAGAAATTTTTAGGCAGAAGAATTAAAGGATAGTCCTGTAATTCTTCAATAGATACATACTTACGTTCAGTTAAAGAATGGCTGGTTGGTACAACTAATGTAAGTTCACTTTTATATAGTGGGATAGAAACAATCTCTTTATCTTGCACTGGGAGAAATGTAATGCCAATATCTAATTCGTTTTGTAATAATTTTTCACGAATTTCTCCTGTACGAAGACCTAATACAGAAAGCTCAATATTAGGATATAAATTATTGAAATTTAAAATGGCTGGTGGTAGTAAATAATTTACGACGGTTAACAATGAGCCGATTGTTAAGGATCCATGCTGTAATCCGTTTAAATCTTGAATGGCAGAACGGGCTTGTTCGACTTCATGAAAGATTGTTTTACTGTGCGATAATAAAACTCTTCCTGCTTCAGTTAAAGATATTTTTTTACCAATTCGATCGAAAAGTGGCATGCCTACTTCATGTTCTAATGCACGTATTTGTTGACTTAGTGAAGGTTGTGAAATGTTTAATTTCTCAGCTGCTTTTGTAAAATGTAACTCTTTCGAAACAGCTAAAAAGTATTCTAGTTGTCGTAATTCGATTGGAATCACCTCAAATTTAATCATAGGATATACCTATCATTATTATATAAATAATTGAATTGAACAATGGTTTTATGAGATTTATAATCACTTTATCAGAAATGGATTGATTATAAAAATTAGATGAGGTGAAGCAGAATTGTTGAAATCGAACGTATTACCAGGAAATTATTCACAAGTACTTCAAAAAAGGTATGAGGCGGCTGTACCGACAGGAATATATCATTTAACGCCTTTATATGTAAAAGAAGCAAGAGGAGCGATAATTACAGATGTAGATGGAAATCAGTTTATTGATTTTGCTGGTGGAATTGGAATGCAAAATGTTGGTCATTGTCATCCGAAAGTTGTAAGAGCGGTACAAAAACAAGCGGAATCATTTATTCACCCATGTTTTCATGTAACTCCATATGAAAATTACATTACTTTAGCAGAGAAAATTAATGAAAAAGTGCCAGGAACAAGTGAGAAAAAAACGATGTTTGCAAATAGTGGTGCGGAAGCGATTGAAAATGCTGTGAAGATCGCACGTAAAGTCACAGGGAGAAGTAAAGTAATCTCGTTTGAACGAGGATTTCATGGGAGAACATTAATGACGATGTCTTTATCGACCAAAGAAAATCCATATAAAGCAGGATTTGGTCCGTTCGTTTCAGACATGCATATATTGCCGTATCCGTACTACTACAGAGCTGAAGAAGGGGCTTCTCCTGAAGAAGTGGATTCTCAAGTCATCTATCAGTTTGACAAGTTTTTAGAAGAAATATCACCTGAAAAAGTAGCGGCAATCGTAATGGAACCAGTACAAGGAGAAGCTGGATTTATTGTTCCTTCTATTTTATTTGTAAAACGAATCCGGGAGATTTGTGATCAATATGGTATTTTAATGATAATGGATGAGGTGCAAACTGGATTTGGTCGAACTGGGAAATGGTTTGCAACGGAACATTTTCAAATGGAGCCTGACATTATTACATTATCAAAATCAATAGCTGGAGGCTTACCATTAAGTGCAATTGTTGGCCGTGCGGAGTTGATGGATATTCCTGGGAGAGGGCAAATCGGTGGGACCTTTGCGGGAAGTCCATTATCATGTGCAGCCGGTCTTGCTGTATTTGAAATTATGGAAGAAGAAAATCTAGTTGAAAGAGCTCAGCAAGTTGGAAATAGAATAATATCACATTTACATGAAATGCAATTGAAATACGAGGTCATAGGTGATGTTCGCGGAATTGGTGCAATGATTGCAATGGAACTTGTAACGGATCGTATAACAAAAGAACCAGCAAAAGAACTAACATTAAAATTAATTGATGAATTCTGGAAGAATGGGCTTATAAGTATTGGAGCGGGGATATTTGATAATGTACTACGCTTTTTACCACCTCTAGTTATCTCAAACGAAGAAATAGATAGAGGGTTTGAAATAATAAATGAGTCTTTTGAAAAGTTGTGCCGCAAGTAAGAGGAGGGATTTGAATGACTAAAGTATATGAAATCCTATCTTTAAATATAGGATTGCCAAAAGAGGTTATGTATGGTGGGAAGTTAATTCAAACAGGGATAAATAAAAAGCAAGTAAAGGAACCTGTTTTTTTATCATTTTTAAAGTTTAATGGAGATGGACAGGCGGATTTAGTTCATCATGGAGGGGTAGATAAAGCGGTTTGTGTTTATACTGGTGACCACTATCCATACTGGGAAAAAGAATTGAATCAGGAACTTGTATATGGGGCTTTCGGTGAAAATATAACAGTAAGCGGAATGCATGAAGAAGATGTTTGTATTGGTGACACGTTTCAACTTGGAGAAGCGATTGTACAAGTAACGCAGCCAAGACAACCTTGTTTTAAATTAGCGAAGAAATATAATATTCCAAAGCTACCATTATATTTTCAAGATACAGGATACACAGGTTTTTATTTTCGAGTATTAAAAGAAGGGTGGATATTACCGGTAGATACTTTGAAATTGTTGAGGCCTGATCCAAAAGGTGTGTCAATTTCGTTTGCGAATCGCATAATGCATAAAGAAAAACAAAACTCTGAAGGATTAAAAAGGATTTTAGAAGTAAATGCACTGTCTACTAGTTGGAGAAAGACGTTTGAAAAGCGTATTAGGGGTGAAGAAATAAGTACGAAGGAGCGACTTGAAGGAACAAAATAATAAGTGAATAATATTTTTATAAA
>NZ_JBALMG010000054.1:0-86949 GCF_036963225.1 Bacillus sp. JJ783
TCTTTACTTGTGGCGATACATTTCCTATATTCTCTTTTTTCGTTTGCGGAGAAATGACGTTGTTAGGCTTCATTTTATTAATTTGAGGAGCAATTAACTCGCTTCCCTTTTTTATTACGTCTGAAATTTTATATTCTTTTTTCGATTTAATTGGCGGTTGCGGCGGCTGCGGTAATACATTGATAGAAAATTTAGTGTTTTCTTTCGTAGTAGGTTTTAGTTTTTCTACTTTCTCTACAACAGGTGGTTTTTGAATGACCGGCGGCTTTTCAACTGGCTTCTCTTTTTGAATCGGAATTTCTTTTTGCACTTCTTTTTGTGGCTGCACCTGTACTTCTTTTTGTGGTTTCACCTGTATTTCTTTTTGCGGTTTTACCTGCATTTCTTTTTGCGGTTTTACCTGCATTTCTTTTTGCGTTTGTTGCATAGCTGGCTGCTGTGTAATAGGTGCTGATTGATACGTAATCTCATCTTCATCTTCTATTCCGAGCGGGGTTGGTGTTGATGCAAACTCTTTTTGCTGTACCTCTTTTACATATTGTTTCGGGGGCGCTGAACCCGATCCAGTCTGTTGCTTCACATGAACGCTATTCGATGGCACTTTAATTTTCATCCCTGGCATAATTAGATCTGGATTGCTAAGCTGTGTATTTGTTTTTTTTAGCGTCTCAAAATCCACTCCGTACTTTTTTGCAATTTTCCAAAGGGTCTCCCCTTTTTGCACGATATGAATTTTCAAATTTTCCCCCTCCTGTATAACTTATCTATAAGTAAAAAACACTTTGAAGTAACACTTTCTAAACAACATTAACTTCTTTTACTTTTATCACTTCTTCTATTTTCAATATGATTCGAAGTGGAATAAGCATAGAAAAATCGCAATGATTTCCTCAACACAATGTATGCCCCTTTCGTTCTTGTTATGATTATATGTACGAAAAAAAGCAACGGAAATTCCGCTGCTTTAAACACGCTCTAACATACGATTTAATGCAAGAACTGCCTCTTCTGTTACTTGTTTCTCCACACGAATAACGTTAATCTGTTCTCCTCTTTCTATGTTCTCAAGTGCCCATAATAGGTGAGGTAAGTCAATTCGGTTCATTGTTAAACAAGGACACATAAACGGATTTAGCGAAATAATTTCTTTATCAGGGTGTTGCTGAATAATTCGGTTCACTAAATTCATCTCTGTACCAATCGCCCACTTACTTCCCTCTGGAGCAGCCTCTATCATATCAATGATATATTTCGTTGATCCTGCATAATCAGAAGCGGCAACAACTTCATAACAACATTCAGGGTGAACAATAATATTCATATCCGGATGATTTCTTCGCACATTTTCAATATTTTTCACAGTGAAATTTTGATGAACAGAACAATGGCCTTTCCATAAAATCACTTGAATTTCTTCTATATCTCCATCGTACTCTAATGAATCTGTATGTGGGTTCCACACTGCCATTTTTTCTAACGGAATACCTAAATCATACGCTGTATTTCTTCCTAAATGTTGGTCTGGTAAAAAGACGAGACGCTCTTTTTGTGTAAACGCCCAAGACACCATTTGTTTTGCGTTAGAAGAGGTTACTGTTGCCCCTCCATTACGACCACAAAACGCTTTGATTGCAGCTGTTGAATTTACATATGTTAATGGAATCATCGTATCCCCAAATAATTTCGTGAGCTCTTTCCACGCTCTTTCTGTTTGTTCAATATCTGCCATATCTGCCATAGAACAGCCGGCACGCATATCTGGTAAGATGACAATTTGATCATCTGTCGTTAACATATCTGCCGTTTCTGCCATAAAGTGTACACCACAAAACACAATATATTTTGCCTCTTTATTATTCGCTGCAACTTGCGCGAGTTGAAGTGAGTCCCCTGCTGCATCTGAAAATTGCACCACTTCATCTTTTTGATAATGATGTCCTGGAATAAATAGTAATGCTCCCATTTTCTCTTTAATTTCACGGACACGCTCTTCCATCTCTAATGTAGACATCGTTTGATAACGCTCTGGTAACATTACTTCAATTGGCTGAACTTTCTCTAAAATACCCATTTATGATTCTCCCCCTCTAAACCACTCTCACTAGGCCTCAATATTAAAACTAATATCAAGTGCTTTCACTGAATGTGTTAACGCTCCAAGTGAAATATAATCTACCCCTGTTTTTCCGTATTTTGATAAATCTTCAATTGTAATACCACCTGAAGCCTCCGTAACGATGGCACTTGGTACAATTTTTGAAAACTCACGAATCTCTTCTGGCGTACGATTATCGAACATAATAACATCTGCGCCGGCTTCTACTGCTTCTCTTACTTGCGCCTCTGTCTCTGTTTCGACTTCTACTTTCACCATATGTCCCAATCTTTCTTTCACCGATGTAACAGCTTTTGTAATTGAGCCAGCAAAAGCAATATGATTGTCTTTAATCATGACACCATCATATAAACCGAATCTGTGGTTAAATCCGCCCCCGCACACTACCGCATGTTTATCAAACATACGTAGTCCTGGCATCGTTTTTCTCGTATCACAAATGCGTGTATGACTGCTATCTAAAGCAAGAACCGCCTTACGTGTCATCGTCGCTATCCCGCTCATACGCTGGATAACGTTTAATATAACGCGCTCTGCCGTTAATAATGACGCGATTGGGCCTTGCACAGTTGCAATTATTTCGCCTTTTTCTACAAGATCCCCATCTTTTTTATGAAGTTCAACTTCAATTCTCTGATCAATTAATTTAAATCCTTCTTCAATTACTAAGCGTCCTGCAAAGACCCCTGTATCCTTTACAAGAAACGTTCCTTTCGCAAGTGCATTATCGGGAAAGATAAGCTGAGATGTTACATCTCCTTCTCCTATATCTTCTAGAAAAAATCGATTTAATGCTTCCTTAACTTTTAACGTATTCATAAAACCCCTCTTCCCCTTATTAAACAAGTTGTAGTTTTCTTCTCACTCGAATAATCTCTTTTTTCACGCTATTTTTTTCTGGATAATCAATGCGATAATGACCACCAATACTGTCTTCTCTTTGCAAAGCTGATACTGTTATAAGCTCACAAACTGTTAACATATTAATAAGCGTTATCTCTTCATTTGTCAGTGCATCGTATTGTAAGATCATATTTCGCACACCGTACCTACTAAACCATCTCTGAGCATATGATAATTTTTTCTCAGTTCGCACAATCCCAACATGCTTCATCATGTATTCTTGTATTTCTTCTTTCAACGGTAAATCATTAAGAGCTATAAAACTTTTTCCTCTCTCTTCCGGCATATTTTTTCTTTCCTCTGCTGGTTTAGCTAAAATGTGTTTTCCTATTCGTCTTCCAAACACAAGACCTTCTAATAATGAATTACTCGCCAATCTATTCGCACCATGAACTCCATTACACGCCACTTCACCGACTGCATATAAGTTGGGAATGGACGTCTCTCCGTCACAATTCGTCTTCACGCCGCCCATATGAAAATGAGCACCCGGTACGACCGGAATAAGGTTCCCTTTTAAATCAACGCCATTCTTTTTACATAATGATGAGACGGTGGGAAAACGTTGTTCAAAGTTTTGAATGGTTTCGATGTTTAAGTACACTGTTTCACCCGCAAGAAGTTGTTCATGAATAGCCCTTGCCACTACATCACGCGGTGCGAGATCTTTCCCGGGATGTATATCCATCATAAAACGCTGTCCTTTTGCATTTATAAGGACAGCTCCTTCACCACGGACTGCTTCAGAAACGAGACCACAACATCGCTCGTCCACGTATAACATTGTCGGATGAAATTGTACAAATTCTAAATCAACAAGTTCTCCCCCAGCTCGATATATCATCGCAAGTCCATCGCCTGTAATTGTCTCATCATTCGATGTAAAGGCGTACAAGCCACCAATTCCTCCTGATGCTAACACCGTATTATCAGCATAGTAACGCTTCAGCTTCCCTTCACTATTTCGCGTTAAAGCTCCTATGCATTTATTATTTTCTATAATAAAATCGAGCACCATTTCATGCTCAACGACAGTAACATTCGGAATTACTTCTTGTATTAAATGCTCTAATAGATTTTTACCAGTTGCATCTCCTCCCGCATGTAAAATACGCCGTTTTCGATGCGCTCCTTCTTTACCAAGGTGGAGCCCTTTTTCATCCCCATCAAATTTCATTCCATTTGTAATAAGCTTACTTATTTCCTTCGGTCCCTCTTCAACTAAATAACGAACTGCTTCTTCGTTGTTATAATGGCAACCTGCCACTAATGTATCTTCAAAATGCCCACTCGGATCGTCATATGTAGCAACAGCTGCTGCAATTCCTCCTTGAGCTAAATGTGTATTGTTATTACGTCCTGTTTTTTTTGTGATAATTATCACATTCTTTTCGTGACAAAGCTCTTTCGCAACACGAAGCGCTGCAACACCGCTTCCAATAATCAAGACATCTGCACTTGGCATAATTGTTGCCTCCTACTTTACACTTTTCAACTGTCTTGACACCTATATTTACATAGTTTTAAAATAATGACAAGAGTTTTTTTACAATTCTTATTTTCACTACCATTCTAAAAACGAAAACAAATGTCACTCTTACTGAAGAGAGGAAATTACATGATGATATATCTAGATTATGCAGCGACAACACCTATGAGCGAAGAAGCTTTAGAAACATATATAGCAGCGGCAAAAACATATTTCGGAAATGAACAAAGTTTACACGATATCGGCGGAAGCGCATCATCTTTATTACAAGTTTGTAGAGAAACATTTGCAGAAATGATTGGGGGTAAGGAACAAGGTGTATTCTTTACAAGCGGCGGTTCAGAATCTAACTACCTTGCGATTCAATCCCTTCTAAATGCTAGAAATGGAAAGCACATTATTACGACACCTATGGAACACGCATCGATTCGAAGTTATTTTCACTCCTTACAATCGCAAGGCTATACTATTACTGAGATTCCTGTTGATAAAAGCGGGATAATTCATTTAGTAGATTTAGAAGCAGCTATTACAGAAGATACTGTTCTAGCAAGTATACAGCACGGAAACTCTGAAATAGGAACTGTTCAAAACATTGCAGAGATCGGAGCACTTTTAAAAAAATATAATGTTTTATTTCATTCGGATTGTGTTCAAACGTTTGGTAAACTTCCAATAGACGTTACAGCGATGGAGATTGATAGTCTCTCTGTTTCAGCCCATAAAATATACGGACCAAAAGGAGTTGGAGCTTGCTATATAAATCCGCAAGTCCGCTGGGAACAAATATTCCCTGGAACTTCTCATGAAAAAGGCTTTCGCCCTGGTACAGTGAACGTTCCTGGAATCGCTGCTTTTTTAACAGCCGCAGAGCATATATTAAAGAATCAAAAGGAAGAGAGCGTTCGTTTTAAACAATTACGATCTTATTTTTTAGGGCAATTACAAACACTTCCTCTAGAAATTGAAGTGAAAGGACATTCTACTTCTTGTTTACCACATATTATTGGGGTTACAATAAAAGGAATAGAAGGTCAGTATACAATGTTAGAATGTAACCGTCATGGTATAGCCATTTCAACTGGAAGTGCTTGCCAAGTCGGTAAACAAGACCCTTCAAAAACAATGCTTGCAATTGGAAAAACGTATGAAGAGGCAAAACAATATGTCCGCTTTTCTTTCGGACATCACACAACGAAAGAACAAATTGATACAACTATTCATGCACTACACACAATTGGAAATCAATTTTATAGAGGTGTTAAATCATAATGAAACAAAACGATCAAAAAAAGATTTTAGGCGAAGAAAGACGACAACTCATCCTCGAGTGGCTTCTTGCTGCAAATGAACCGTTATCGGGGAATGAGCTATCTAAAAAGACAAACGTAAGTAGGCAAGTTATCGTGCAAGACATTTCCTTACTAAAAGCAAGAAATGAACCAATTATTGCAACTGCACAAGGGTATTTATATTTAAAACCACAAACAAGACAACAAGCTTTTGAACGCGTAATCGTATGCCAACATAAACCGGCAGAAGTACGTCAAGAACTTACCATGTTAGTTGACCACGGCGTTACGATTAAAGACGTAAAAGTTGAGCATCCTGTATACGGCGACTTAACAGCATCAATTATGGTAAGTAATCGCTTTGATGTAGAGCAATATTTACAAAAAATCGAAAACACAAACGCTTCCTATCTTTCGCAACTAACAGATGGTATTCACTTACATACAATTGAAGCAGATTCTAAGGAGAAATTAGATGCGGCTTGTGAGGCACTAGACCGCGCTGGATTTCTTGTTTATTAATGTAAAGCACAGAGGTTTTCATCATTCTCTGTGCTTTTATTTTTTAAATGATATAATATTGTAATCAATTGTAAAGGAGATCAAATATGGGAATTGAACTCGTTCACTTTAGCATTGGCAAACCGAAACAAATGGAATATAGCGAAGATAAAGAAATGATTACTGGTATATGTAAAGAACTTACAGAAGAGGCTTTCCTCTCAAAAAATGGCTTCCTTGGTGATGATGTAGCGGATTTAAAACATCACGGTGGACCTGACCGCGCTGTCTGTGTTTATCCATATGAACATTACGCACTATGGGAAGAAGAATTTCAAACAACACTTCCAGCTTCCACATTTGGTGAAAACATTACCGTAACAAATATGTTAGAGCGTGACGTATGCATCGGAGATACATATCAACTAGGCGAAGCAATCATTCAAGTAACACAAGCTCGCGTACCTTGTAGTACAATTTCAAAACGTCTTGGCATTCCTGGCATTTTGCCACGCATTGTAGCAACTGGATATACTGGCTATTTATGCCGCGTTCTTCAAGAAGGTACTGTACATAAAGATTCTAAAATTACATTACTAGAGCGTCCATCAAACAATGTATCTGTTTTGTTCTCTAACGAAATTTATTTTCATAATAGAAAAGATAAAGATGGCATTGAGAAGATCCTTGCTGTCCCAGAACTAGCTGATGTTTGGCGTGGTCAATTAGAAGATCGTCTTTCGAAGTTAAAATAACAAATCCCACCTTGTGCAGGTGGGATTTTATTAATCTATCAATATTGCATCTCTTGCTTCAATAGAATAGACAGCTTGCTCTGCGCCAAACCGATGATACGTTTTGATTAACTTCATATGTAACCTTTCTAAAAGTTTACGCGAAGGTGTATTAGCCATTTGTGTTACTGCAATTACTTTTGATAAATGTAATTCCTGAAAACCATACTGAATTACTGCTTGAACAACTTCTGTTGCATAGCCAGCTCCCCAGTACATCGGCAAAAATTGATAAGATACTTCAATATCCTTATTAACATCATTTGGATCGAGCGATACTACTCCCAAAAACGCTTTTGTTTCCTTCTCTTTAACAATCCAATACCAACAGTTTTCTTCCAGATGCAACATATCATTCAAAACATCTCTAATTGACTCTTCTTCACGCGGTCCACCAAGATATTTTCTCACTTCTTCATTTAAATATAGTTCTTTTATACTTTCGTAATCTAATTCATGAACTGTATTTAATAAACAACGTTTCGTTTCAAGCAAATTTAACAACCCCCTCACCCCTTACAACCAATAAGAAGAATAGCTCCCCAAAACAGTAACAGAAAAGCCAAGTGCTTCAAGTTCCATCATTACGCCTGGCAATAATACGTCATCATATGCTTTATCTACGTCGATTAAGAAAAAGTAATTTCCAAGACCTGTTTTCATCGGGCGAGATTCGATTTTTGATAAGTTTAATTTTCTCCATGCGAAAGCTGATAACACTTGATACAGCGCTCCTGCATAATCCGCAGGTAACGTTATCATAAGCGTCGTTTTCTCACCTCGATTTTCTCCGTTGTTTGGGAGTACTGCTTTCTTTTTCTTATGCAGAACAAGGAAACGCGTATGATTGTTTTTATGCGTATGAATGTCACGCCTTACAATTGTTAATCCGTACTTTTCTGCCGCTGCTTCATTTGCAATGGCGGCAACTTTTTCTGCAGGATGTTCTTTCACATATTGCGCAGCAGCGCTTGTTGATGTCATATCTCGAACAGTTACGCCTTTTAATTCCTCATTTAAAAATTTATGGCACTGTGCAATGGCATGCGGATGAGAATGTACAGCGTATACTTCTTTCCACACTTCTTCGTACTGCGGGTATACGAGTAAATGTTGCTGAATTGGCACTGTAATTTCTCCTACAATGGAAAGTGGCTGCTCATGTACGAGATAATCAACCGTTATATTAACTGAACCTTCTATGGCGTTCTCTAACGGTACGACCGCATAATCTACATTTTCATTTGCAGCTGCATCAATACAATCCGGAATCGTTCGATACGGTACATGCTCTGCTTCCGGAAAAAAACGACTCACCGCCATATTTGTAAATGTCGCTTCTGGTCCTAAATATCCTACTCGAATCATCGTCTTTTCCCTCTTTTTCGTTTTCTTACTGTTATACCATACTTTTTTATATTCTTCTATGAGAATTTCGAATATTAAAAAAAGACTAGCATTCGCTAGTCTAAATGTTTCTTGTATTCTCTTTGAGCGAAGAAGAAATAGATGATACATGCAGCAATGTAAAACAGAATAAACAAGCCCACTTTTCTTAATGATCCGTCCATAAAAAGAGTATTATGAAACGTATATAACGCAACTGCACTATGCATACTCCCTACTATAATAGGTGCAAAAAATAGCATACATAATTGCCAACGAGAAATTTTCCACACTTCTTCCTTCGTCATTCCAAGTTTAGAGAGCGCACCATACTGTTTACGATCCGATGCAATATTATGAAACCATTTAAAATATACGATACTACATGATGTAAGGAAGAATAATATACTAATGAATGAGCCGACAAATAGAGTAATATCGCCGAACTCTTTCATATTCACATATAACTCCATATTACTTCGAAATGCATCATTATTATCTTGTTTCATATGTTTCCGTAAATCTTCATTTAATTTCTTCGTATTTTCAATATTTGGTAATGTGTAGCCTCTATATATCATTTTTTCAGAATCCGGAATTTTATTTGCTACACTGTCAAAATCTTCATCATTCATGACAAAAAACAGACCATTAATGCGCGCGGGATGATAGTTAAATTGCACTCCTTCTTTCTGACCGTTAAATGCGAATTGATACGTTTGATTCATTACTTGCAATTGAATCTCTTTTTGATTATATAAATTCGGATGATTGCGTTTATTATAATAAACAAGTGTAACTGTTCCTTTTTTAGGATGATACGTTTTCTGTTTTTGTTTTCTCGCCTCTTGATTGTATTCACTTTCCTTTATAAGCGGCGCGACTTCTGTTTCTCCCTTATTAGACTGAAAGGATGCATGCAATCCAACAAAACTCATAGATTGAAAATCATCATACCCATATTGATGCAGTAAATTTTCAACCGCACCATCCTCAAAGACTTCATGGGAAGAAACACCTTTTTCTATATATGAAAATGAGTGTGTGCCCCCATCCCGCCACATATCTTGCATACTAGAAAAATACAAGAATACCGTACCTGTCGCCGTAACTACAAACGTCGTTGCCATGGACATTAGAAAGAAAAAGCGACCATTTTCCTTCATTCGATGTGACAATTGATTTACTATAAATAAATACGGATATGTATATATAATCTTTTTATTTCGTTTTATCACTTCTAACAATTGGCTAACACCATGTGTAAAAGAAAAATACGTTCCAAAAAAGATAAGTATAGACACAGGGAAAAAGTATAACGCTATCGTTGGCATCGTCACTTGTAGCGCTAGCGCATATCCCGTTCCTAAACAAGCAAAGCCGAATAAACAAAGCCACTTTGATGTTTTCTTCTCTTTTTTATCTGTTCGAAATTCTTTCAATAACCGAATGATTTGTATATTCCATATACGTAAAGCACTTATAAAAGATAACAGAATAAAAACGACCATATATGTAACAAACGTTACACCAATCGCTCTCACATCAAATATGACAGGGAGTTCTTTCGGAAGACGAAGTAACATACTAAACACCATAAAAAAGAGTTTCAAAAAGATCATGCCAATCCCAATACCGAAAATATTAGCAAAAATTCCAATCAATATTTGCTCGGTCATAATCACTCCTATTACGTTAGACTTCTTCGCTCCCATTAACATATATAATCCTAATTCTTTCTTACGTGCTTCTATGAAAATAGAAGTAGAGTACAAAATAAATATAACGAAAAAAGAAATAATTATAACGTTACATACGATAAGTCCCCAGCGTACGTTTTGATACCACATCGTCTCTTGCATATACGGATGTACAATGACAGACATGTATGCATAAGAAGCAAATATGGCAAAACAACTACTTAAGAAAAACACTTTATAATTACGCCAATTTCCCTTTATATTTTGCAGCGCTAGTTGCCGAATGTTCATCTATCGTCCTCCTGTAACTTACTACACACGTAAAAAGCTAGAGGTTTCCCTAGCTTTTTACGTGTTTTAAATATCCTCTTTGAGCGATCATAAAGTAAACGGCAGAAGCTAAAATATATGCACCTATTACAATCGCACCTGATTTCCATAAATCGATATAAAGCATTTTCCCTAACGTATGAAGAGCAAATCCACTATGAATTGTACCGATTAAAATTGGGATAAAGAAGATAACACCCATTTGTCGAATTGCAATTTTACGAATTTCTTTATCTGTCATACCAATTCTTTTTAATGACTTAAATTGAATACGATCTTGTTCTTTATCATTAAACCATTTAAAGTATGTCATGCTACAAGCGAAGAAGAAGAACAGTACTGCTACGAAGAAACCGATGAACATTGTAATCGCTCCGGATTCTCTTATATCTTTATAAGCAAACACTGAATTTTTCAGTTCTCCTTGCTTTTCTGGCGCAATTTCCTTTTTTAAATCTAGCACAAGATTTTCGGTACTTTTCCAATCTTCAATATAATAACCATAATATTTCGTCTTTTCTCCATCTGGTACGAGCTTTGCATATTTCTCAAAATCTAGATCATTCACAATAAGATATTCGTCATCATTAAACACAGAATATGAAGTTGGTTCATTTAACTGAACAGGCTGTTTTTGTCCATTAATTGTAATTTCATATGGCTTCGTACGATCTATCTTCACTAGATCATTTGTCATATCACTCATGATCATCGTCGCACTACCTGGTGCATTATGAACTTCTCTAACTTCTTCCCTTTTTTGTTTGCGTACTTCCGCATTATATTCTTTCTCTGAAACAATCGCTGTTGGCACTTCATGTTCACTGTTAAAAAACGTTATTTTCTGCGTAGCAGGTAGTTTTACGTAGGTTATTTTTCTTGCATCTTCAAACCCATTCTTTTTTAATAATCCTTGTACTTTCTCCTCGTTAATAATGGTATGCGTATTTATACCCTTTTCTTCATATGAAATAGCATGTGGCGTAAGGTCTACCGTTTTCGCACTCATATTTTCAAAATATACATAAAGCGTACCAACCGCTGAAGAAACAACTGCTGTAATGATAGAAATGACAAATAGAAAACGAGCGTTATCTTTCATTTTATAAATAAGATTGCTAAGGACAAACATATTTGGATACGTATAAAAAGATTGTTTTCTTTTTTGCAATGCTTTTAATACGACTGTACTACCTTGTGTAAATAATAAATACGTTCCGCCAATTGTCAGTCCTACAATTGGTAAGAAATACATAATAAAATTCATAATTGTTACTTGGAAACAAAGTATATACGCCGCAATAATACAGCCTATACCGGCTACACCTAACCATGTAAATGCAAAAGGCTCTACTTTTTGTTTTCTTGCCTCTCTTAATAAATCAATAATTTGCAAGCGGCCTACTGTCCAAACACTAAACAATGATAGTATTAAAAAGAGGATAAAGTATATGCCAGCTGTAATAAGAACTACTTTTCCATTCCACACAAGCGGCAGTGTTTTATCAATTTCCAGTAAGACACTGAGTGCTTGGAAGAAAAGTTTTGAACAAAGCATTCCAATCCCAATACCTACTACAATTGCAATACTACCTAACATCAGTTGCTCTAATATAATCATTCGGCCGAGCTGAGACTTCGTTCCACCTATTAATGTTAATAAACCGAATTCTTTTTTTCTTGCTCGTAAAAACGTTGAATTCGCATATAAAATAAAGAGTGCTGAGAAGATGACTACAATATAATTCATCGATTCTAATCCTTTTGAAATCATCGTCTTCATACTAATATTACCGCTTACGACATCTGGATGATAAATGAAGGAAGCATACATGAAAAATACGACAATCGATAAACAACTACTAATAAGGAACGCTTTATAATTACGCCAATTTCCTTTTACATTGTTAAGCGCGAGCTGGCGAAAGTTCATGATATTCCCCCCCTAGCATCGCAAGTACGTCCAAAATTTCTTGGAAAAAGGCTTGTTTCGTTCTTCCTTTATGTATTTCTGAGAAGATCTCTCCATCACGTATGAAGAGGATACGTTCACAATAACTAGCCGCTACCGGATCATGCGTTACCATTGCAATCGTTACTTTCTTTTGCTCATGTAAATCTTGAAGTGCTCCCATTAATGATTTCGCTGACTTAGAATCTAAGTTTCCCGTTGGCTCATCCGCTAAAATTAATGTTGGTTCATGAATAATCGCCCTTGCAGCAGCTGCACGTTGTTGCTGTCCTCCTGATACTTCGTATACTTTTTTATTTAAAATTTCTTCGATGTTTAAAAACCTCGCAATTTCAAGTACTTTCGCATCAATTTCTTTTACAGATTTCTTCGCCATTACAAGCGGCAAAATAATATTTTCTTTAATGGATAACGTATCAAGTAAGTTGAAATCTTGGAAAATGAACCCTAGATGTGTACGGCGAAATTCCGCCAATTTTGCAGCACGCATTTGATTAATTTCTTCACCATTTACAAGCACATGACCTGAAGTTTGCTTATCAATTGTCGCTAATAAATTTAAAAGCGTTGTTTTTCCGCTTCCTGAAGGCCCCATAATTCCTACAAATTCGCCTTCTTCAATTTTAAAATTTATATCATTTAAAGCAGTCGTCGCTACTGAACCTTTTGATTGATACACCTTTGTTAACCCTTTTACTTCAAGAACACTCATTTCTAATCCCCCTATGTGTTTTCTTCTTACATTTACTATAAGAAAAATAAGAAAAAGAAACGAGTGATTTCCCTTACAAAACCATTTGTTATCTTACAATTTTGTCATTTTTCTCATTAATGCATGATATTCTTCATCTTTTGCAAATTGGAACGTAACTGTTGTTCCTTCCCCTTCAGTTGATTGTACATACACTCCATGATGTAAATTACCGCAGATTTCCTTCGTAATATATAAACCCATCCCTGTCGCTTCCCTTGTTTTACGGCCGTTTATTCCCGTAAAGAACGGATCAAATATACGCTTTACATCTTGCTCTGGAATACCAATTCCATTATCCCTAATATGCAGTAATACGTTTTGATCCTTCTCTTCAATTTGAAATTGAATTTCTTTTTTCTCTGCTTCTGAAATTTTTGTATACTTAATTGCATTCACAACAATTTGGCTCATAGCGATACTAAGCCACTTTCTATCAGACGCAATCATACAAGTCTCTTCTTCAAACATCATTTTCGGAAATACAGAAGATTGAATGAACGACTTTCGATTTTCATTAATAATATCTCGAATGACCTCTATAACATTTACTACTTCTACTTTATAATCTTTCGAAAACTGATCTAACCTTGCCATATGTAACGCTAAATCTAACCCATTTAAAATACGGTTATTTTCTTCACGAATACTTTCAATCGTTCCCCTTGCTTCACGGTGTTCCTTACCATATTTCTGTAACAATAATTCAATAACGGATACTGGTGTTTTCATTTGATGGATCCATTGATTCATGAAAATCATTTGCTGTTGCTCTTTTGCATGCTGTTTATGAACTTCATTCATATATTGCTGCCTTAATAGCGTAAACGCTTCAACAACCAGTTCTTGCTCTGACGTATAAGAAGTATCGATAAGTAAAGAGTCATGTAATGTATGTCCACCGGCAATATACTGTTCTATTCTCTTTAAAAACACACTTCGTTTTCGGTAATCGTAAATAAGGTATACACTAAACACAACTGTCCCTAATAAAAGTCCGTATAACCATGTACTCCAGTCTAGCGAACGCTTTTCTAAAAGACTTTGTAACTGCAATACGAGCCCAAATAAACAAAGGCTTATAATGTAAGAAAAGATTAAGGAAAAACGGTCTATGAGGTAGCTTTTAATCTTCATGCCCTTCGCCCCACTCAGTAAGAAGAGCATAACCGTACCCACGCTTTGTGACAATTGCATTTTTAATGCCTAACTCCTCAAGTTTCTTCCTTACACGCTTTACATTCACAGTTAATGTATTATCATCAACAAAAGCTACTTCATCCCATAAAGCCTCTAACAGCTCTTCACGTGTTACATATTGGTTCGCTTGTTTCATTAAACATTCTAATAAATAAAATTCATTTTTTGTAAGTTCAGTTTGTTGCCCTTTCCACTCTACTGTGTGCTGTGATGGGAATAATAACAATCCATTAACACCTAAACAGTCACTTTCCGCGGCCAAAGCATACTCACCATACCCACGGCGAAGTGCACTCTTCACCTTTGCCATTACGATATCTAAATGAAACGGCTTTGTAATATAATCATCCCCGCCATTCTCAATCGCCATCACTTGATCCATTTCCCCTGTCCTTGCAGACACGAAAATAATTGGCGCATTCGATACAATGCGGATTTGGCGGCACCAGTAGAAGCCATCAAAGTATGGCAAATTAATATCAAGTAACACAAGATGAGGACTTACTTTTACAAACTCATCTTTTATATGACGTAAATCGCTTACTCTGAAAGATTGATATCCATACCTTTCTAAATGCTCCTCTAATATTTCTGCAATTTTTTCATCATCTTCTACAATTAATATTTTATACATGTTCCTTTTCTCCCCATAAAATATTCTTCTAAAATCACTCCTTTTTCTATTATAAATTGAAACTTTGATTAATGGGGATTTTTTCCTATATCGACTTATAGTTCGCCTATACGAATCGGATCTTTACTGAACTCAAATAGTGAAAAAAAAAGACCGCCATATTTCGGCAGTCTTAATCGATAAATTCAAATTGATATTCAAGAATTTTTACAATATCTCCGTCTGTTGCACCACGTGCACGAAGGGCTTCATCGATACCCATTCCACGCATTTGACGAGCAAATCGGCGTACAGATTCATCACGTGAGAAGTCTGTCATCTTGAATGTTTTCTCAATGTCATAACCAGAAATAACAAATGTACCATCACTTTCGCGTGTAATTTCAAAATTAGATTCAGATTCAAATTTGTACATTACACTTGCTTCAGATTCTTCTACATCATCGTACATTGGGAATTCTGGTGTTGTTTCTAATAAGTTCGCTACTTCAAATAGTAAGTCACGAACACCTTGTTTCGTTACAGCTGAGATTGGGAAAATTTTCACTTCGTCTCCCAATTTCTCTTTAAATGCTTGTAAGTTTTCTTCTGCATCTGGCATATCCATTTTGTTTGCAACAACAACTTGTGGACGCTCAGTTAAACGCATATTGTATTCTTTTAGTTCATTATTGATTGTGACATAATCTTCATATGGCTCACGTCCTTCTAAACCAGACATATCGATAACGTGCACAATTACACGTGTACGTTCGATATGACGTAAGAATTGGTGTCCAAGTCCAACGCCGGAGTGTGCGCCTTCAATTAGTCCAGGAAGGTCAGCCATAACGAAGCTGCGGTTATCACCAGTTTCAACAACACCAAGATTCGGAACGATTGTTGTAAAGTGATATTCTGCAATTTTCGGACGCGCTGATGATACAACAGATAATAATGTAGATTTACCTACACTTGGGAATCCAACAAGTCCAACATCTGCTAGCACTTTAAGTTCTAGCGTGACATCACGTTCTTGACCTGGTTCCCCGTTCTCAGCGATTTCTGGCGCTGGGTTCGTCGCTGTTGCGAAACGTGAGTTACCACGGCCACCACGGCCACCTCTTGCGATTACAGCTGTTTGTTCATGCGTTACTAAATCGGCAAGAATTTCACCTGTTTTTTCATCTTTCACTATTGTTCCTGGTGGAACCTTTACGATTAAATCTTCAGATTTACGACCGTGCTGACCTTTACTCATTCCGTGCTGACCGCGATCAGCTTTGAAATGACGTTGGTAGCGGAAGTCCATTAATGTACGTAAGCCTTCCTCAACAACAAAAACAACATCTGCACCTTTACCACCGTCGCCACCTGCTGGGCCACCTTTAGGTACATACTTCTCACGACGATACGCAACCATTCCGTTACCACCGTCGCCGCCTTTTACATATATCTTGACCTGATCTACAAACATTATTTCACCACACTTTTTTCGATTAGTTGTAATATAACTGAGACTTCTTCGTCTCGTACTGTATAAGAAATGGAATACCATTTATTGTTTTGGTTCGCAAGCCACGTTTGTAGTTCTTCTACATTCGTTAGCTTTCCACGAAAATCAAAAAAGAAACGAGCATTCTCCGCGTCACATTCAATTGTGATACAAACATAATTTTCAACATATACGTCTAAACTATGCTGAAGCATTAAGAAAAACTGATTCGTCCATGTACATACAGTCTCATCTAGATGAGATAAGTTATGTAATTTCCCCAATACTTCGTACTCCAATAAGCACGGTTGCTGTTTCCAATTATATGTTAAAATCCACTCTGAAAATAAAGGCATTGATAGCCCCATCAGATTGGATTCTTGTCTCGCTTCTTGGACAAAACGATCGATGAGCATATGAATCTCTTCCACTTTTCCAAGGGAAAGATTTCCTTTAACCATCTGCAAACGATTAAGCCAATCATGTCTTGAGTGGCTCAACGCATCTATAATTGTCCATTTTTCATTCATTTAGATACCCCTTAATATAGAAAAACTCTAACCTGCACTCAGGTTAGAGTTTTCCGTGAGTTCTTATGCTTCTTGAGCAACAGGATATACGCTCACTTGTTTGCGGTCACGACCAAGACGCTCAAAGCGTACTACGCCGTCAACTTTCGCGTATAAAGTGTCATCGCCACCACGACCAACGTTAACACCTGGATAAATTTTTGTACCGCGTTGACGGTAAAGAATTGAACCACCTGAAACCGTTTGACCATCTGCGCGTTTAGCACCAAGACGTTTTGACTGAGAGTCACGACCGTTCTTTGTACTACCTACACCTTTCTTAGATGCGAAAAACTGAAGATCTAATCTTAACATACGTTACACCTCCTGCACTTTTTCTATTAAACGGATATACTTTCCGTAATCAAGTTCAATCGTCTTAAGTGAAACAACCAATCCTTCTAAAAGTATTTGTGCTTTTTCTGCTGCATGAACGTCTAAATCATTAGGCAATTCATACGTCAAGAATCCGCCATCACTTCCGAGTTCAATAGTTGCCTGCACATTACAAAGTTCTTCCACTGCATTTATAGAACCAAACACAACCGCTGTAGTTCCAGCACAGACAAGATCTTGTCCATGTGGCGCATACTTGGCATGTCCAGTCATTTTAAATGATTGGATACTTCCTAGTTTCGTGCGACTTATCGTAATCTTAATCATCTTAACCAGAATTAAGCGTTGATAGCTTCAACTACTAGCTTAGTGTAAGGTTGACGATGACCTTGTTTCTTACGATTGTTCTTTTTCGCTTTGTATTTGAAAACGATGATTTTCTTAGCGCGACCTTGTTTTTCAACTTTCGCAGTAACTGTTGCACCTTCTACAACTGGGCTACCAACTTTCACGTTTTCGCCACCAACGAAAAGAACTTTGTCAAAAGTAACAGTTTCACCAGCTTCAACATCTAATTTTTCAATGTAGATTGCTTGACCAGCTTCAACTTTAATTTGTTTTCCACCTGTTTCGATAATTGCGTACATACTTGCACCTCCTCTTAATTACTAAGACTCGCCAAAAACGAGGTAGACATAAAATGTCTTTAGGGAACCTGTCTTGTGCGGTTGTAGCATATAGCAGTTTAGGTGCTATAAACTATAACATAAAAATATTACCATGACTCATTGACTATTGTCAATGAATGTTCTGCTAACTATTTTTTCCGTTCTACAATTTCTTTCTTACTTCCAAAACGGATAATAGCGTACTTTTCGATAATATCATCTTTGAAATAAATTTCAAATGGAATATTTTTTTGTAATTCTTTTTGTGAAAAATGTTTTTGCAAAATTTTTGGTGCAGCGATTAATACTGCTTCATCTTCTATATTGCCATATGTAATTAACTCTCTCTCTAGCTCATATGCAATTGTTTCATAAGACATAACATACCCCGTCGCTTTACAAGGTACACATTCTTCTAATAATACGTCACGTAACGAATGTTTCTTACGTTTTCGCGTCATCTCTAAAATACCTAGCTCTGTAAACCCAAGCACTCTTGTATATGTGCGATCATCTTGCATAGCAGCTATGAGGCGTTCTCTTACCTTCTCTTTATCTTCCCGTCTTTTCATATTAATAAAATCAATTAATATCATCCCGCCAATATCACGAAGTCTTAATTGACGAGCAATCTCTTCAGCAGCCATTTCATTTGTGCGAAATACGGTATCTTGTAAATTTTGTTTTCCAGTAAATTTACCTGTATTCACATCAATTACAGTCATCGTCTCCATTTGTTCTACAATTAGATAGGCACCATTTGGTAGCCACACAATTTGTTGAAGTGCTTTCTCGATTTCACGATCTATTCCAAAATGGTTAAACATCGAAGATTTTTCATTATAAAAGGATACTCTTTCTTTCCCTACTTTTTCTTCTAATTCTTTTACTATACTTCTCGTATCTACAACTATTTTTTCAATTGTTTCAATTGGGTTCTCCTGAAATACACGATCTAAAAACGTCGCTGGTTGATGAAGTAGTAAGGGCGCCTTCCCTTGATCTTCTTTTCTTTTTAACTCTTCATATAACTTCTGCAACCCTTGCATTTCAGCTTGTATTTCATCGATCGTTCCTTTTTCAGAAGCAGAACGGAAAATGTATCCACCCGTTCCTTCTACTTCAATTCCCAGTAACTGTTGTCTTCTTTTATTATTTTTTATTTTCCGAGAAACAGCGCGCATGTCATCATACGGCATGTAAACGACATATTTTCCGGTAAATTCTACCTTCGCCGTTAATTTTGGCCCCTTCGTATCAATTGCCTCTTTCACAACTTGTACAAGTATCGCCTGCCCTTCATGTATGCGATATGAAGATGGTACATCATCAAACGAAAGATATGCATGTTTTTCTAATCCGATATTTACAAAGGCTGCGTTCATTCCAGCAATTGTTCTTACAATACGCCCAACATAAATATGTCCGACAATCTCCTGCTCTTCATTCCGTTTCCATAAAAGCTCGACAATTTTTTGTTTCTCTTCTATCGCAACACGCTTTTCCGAACCAGTGTAGTTAATATATAACGTCTTCAAAATTATTTCCTCACTTTTCACTTCTTTTCCTTACAATATAAAAGGTTAGTGTCGTCGTCAACACTAACCAATTAATTCTTCAACAGATGAGGTTGTTCGTTTTTCAGCAAAATACGCATACAACAATTCATTTTCGTCCAATGTGTAATGCTCTTTATATTTTCCATGGACGATAATAGAGTGTTTATATCCTCTGCGAAATTTTGTGAAAATCGTATATAAATGATCTTCCGTTTTCACCTCAATAGGTGCTATTTTTTCAATATCTCTTTTATTCCCATAATAACGTTCTAATAAAAAGCGCATAAATGCGTACCGTCTTTGTTTCCATTCTTGATATAAAGAAATCGCTAGAAAAACGAGTAATACCCACATCATAATGTTATTACTATTCCAAAGTAACTGCCATCCTAATATTACACTAAAAAAAACACATGACAATTTCATCATCTTTTCATGTGCTTGTAAATAGGGAAAACGATATGATAATACATTAAATAATACTTTTCCGCCATCAAGTGGCCAAATAGGCAATAGATTAAACCCTAAAATAATGACATTATTCCATACAAAGAAATGGTACAAATCATCAGTTACCCAGCCCGCTTGATACAAAATATAAGCGGCCACAATCATCCATATATGCTGAATTGGCCCAGCTATAACGACAATTAATTCTTCTTTTAATGATTTATTCCCATGCTCTTCCATCTCAACTACGCCACCAAACGGCAAAAGCTGAATTTGTTTAATACGCCAATTATAATACGCTGCGGCAAAAGCATGCCCAAGTTCATGAATGAGAACGATACAAAATAACAATAGCAACTCTTTAAAACGCGCCGTAAAAATACCAATAACAATAATAACCCAAAACAACGGATGCACGGAAATTTTCGTGAAAACATCCCTATATTTAATCAAATGAAATCACCTGAATTGGATCAATAAATTTTTCATTCTTTTTTATTGCAAAATAAAATTTACCATTTTTATTATTTTCATCATTACTCACTGTTCCAATTTTTTGTTTCTTTGAAACGTAATCATATAATTTTACTGACATATCATTTAAATTTGCATACCATGACTCCGTACCATCAGCGTGCTGAATTTGAACTGTATTTCCAAGTTCCTCTTTCTTGCCTGCAAAAACAACTAGCCCTTCATTCACTGACTCAACTGTTGCATTTGTAGCTGTTTGGACAAATACACCTTGACCATTTTTTTGAAAACCTTGCATCACCTTTCCAGAGGCAGGAATTGCATAATCCTTTTGCTGAATCGTTCCTTCCTTTCTCTCATTAGGCGAATAGAATACGAGAGGTTTTCCAAACTGCTTTTCGTACCATTTCGCTACAGTGGCAAACTGAAACTCCTCTTTCATCACTTTTTCTGTAACAGCTTTAGCACCATCGAAAGAAGAAGGAGCATTCTTGTATAAAATAGCAACAGAAAGAACTAATATTGCTGATAGCAACACTTTGAAGAGAAAAACTTCTTTTCGAAATAGAGGATGAATTTCCTTCTCCCCCTCTTCAATAAAGACCGTTTCGCTATCAAAATCTCCTCCCGCAAAATACCGCTCTTCCTCCATCCTTTCTTGCTCTGCTTTCCTTTTCGCAATCCGCTTTTTAATTTCTTCCACACGTCTATTCTTCATACTGTCTCCTTTCTTTCGTTAGCCTTATTCAAATAGAAACAGTTATATACAGTTTGTACATATGTATGAGTTATAGAAGGAAGATATTCATGCGAAGAAAAAAGAAAGCACTCCGCATTTATGCGAAGTGCTTTTAACGGATTCCAAAGAAATTTTTCATCTTTGTAAATACCGATACTTTTTCTTGTTCAAATGCTTGTAATGGTACATTCTCACCTAACAAGCGTCTTGCAATATTACGATAAGCTATTGCTGCTTTCCCACTAGGTTGCAGTGCTACAGGTTCACCTGTATTCGTAGCACGAATAACTTCATCATCATCCTCGACAACTCCAAGAAGCTCGATTGACAGTGTACGTACGATTTCATCAACGTCTAACATATCCTGTTCATGAAGCATATGACTACGCACACGGTTAATGACAAGTTTCGGTGGTTCAATATCCTCTTTCTCTAAAAGCCCGATAATACGATCCGCATCACGCATTGAGGATACTTCTGGTGTTGTTACAACGATTGCTTTATCCGCACCTGCTACTGCATTTTTAAACCCCTGCTCAATCCCCGCAGGACAATCAATTAATATGTAATCATAATCTTGACGTAATACTTGTATTAATTCATCCATTTGTTCAGGTGTTACCGCCGATTTATCGCTCGTTTGTGCTGCAGGTAATAAATAAAGATCATCAAAACGTTTATCTTTAATAAGAGCCTGAGGTAAACGACAACGCCCTTCAACGACATCAACAAGATCAAATACAATACGATTTTCCAGCCCCATTACTACGTCTAAATTGCGTAAACCGATATCTGTATCAATTAAACATACTTTTTTTCCAGATAACGCAAGGGCTGTACCAATGTTCGCAGACGTTGTAGTTTTACCTACTCCGCCTTTTCCAGATGTAATTACTATTGCCTCTCCCACAGCTATACAATTCCCCTTTCTAACTTTGTTAAATTAGGTCTAAGATGTGTGAGAAGTTGCAGGCGATCGACAACAATGTGATTGTTCTCATTAATGTACGCACATTCTGCCGCCTCTGCTCCGTCTTCTTTCTCTTCCGGAGCCCGCATTGTCACATCACTAATTCGGAGTTGCATAGGGTTCATACTAGATGCAGCAATAACAGCTTCTGAATCTCCATCATACCCCGCGTGTGCAATTCCTCTTAATGATCCCACGACAAAAATATTCCCCCCAGCGATAACCGTTCCGCCTGGATTAACATCTCCAATTAATAATAAATTGCCTTTTACATGTAACACTTGTCCAGAGCGAACAATTTTGGAAATAGGGACAATTTCTGTTTCTTCTTTCCAAGCTATTGCTTCTGCTTTTGTTATAACATCACTTTCGATTGATTCCACAACAAGGTTCTTCTTATTGCGAATTAACGTACGAATCTCTTCTTGTTGTACTTCTGTTAAATAGCGATTTCCTACTTTAACACGCACTTCAATTAAAGAACGTCCGTCACCCTCATAGTAATGTGTAGAAAGCTTTTCATCCAATTCTTTTAGTAGTTCAGAGAATGAACAGCAATCATCTAAATGAAGTGTTATTCCATCTTTTGTCCCTTTTATCGTTACATTTTGTTGCTTTTTTTCTTCCACTAAAGTTCACCCCACCGATTCAATTCGACATAAAATTAGAAAATCCTTTTTTCTTTTTCTTCTATCGCTTTTGAAAGACGCACTAAATATCGTCTCAGTGGGAAACAAACTATTAACAAGAAAATTCCATTTAGCAATAAAGTAGCAAGGAGACGATCTGTGAAAAAGACAGATGCTGACATGTGAGTACGTCCTAACAAAGTTAAAAACCCATACACATAATACTCTAATGCTGCAATGCCAGCCAGTACGATAGAAGCGACAATAAATAAATTCAATTGTAATACCTTCATCACACTATAAACTAAATAAGCTAAAATCGGATAAGCAAAAATATATATACCGACAAGTTCTGTGTATACGGTATCAAATAAGAAACCAAATAATAGTCCGTAGTAAATCCCTTGAATTGGACTATAGTACACTGTAATAAAACATAACACAATTATAAAGAAATGCGGTGCTGCTATACTGTTGTTCCAAAAGACGTCTGTTGGAACAACAGTAGAGAACATATTTTCAAATAAAAAAACAAAAAGGAGCAGAAGAGGAAGAGCTGCTCTTTTTAAAATCGTCATCATCTCTTCTCCCCCTCCTATTCTAACGACGCTGTAGGCATATCACGTTTTGCAACTATAACATGCTCTACATCATTCAAATCAGCGGATGGTTTTACATAAGCTGTTTTTGTTAAACCGTATGGATCTGGCTGAACATCAACAATTTTCCCAATCGCAAGACCTTTTGGGAAGATATCACCAAGTCCAGATGTTACAACTAGTTGATCTTTTTCTACTTTTGCATCAGAGCTAATCTTTGTGAAAAGAAGTAGTTGTTTTTCTTTATCGTAACCTTCAATCAATCCAAAGATATTTTCTTGTCCTTGTACAATAGCAGAAACACGGTTTGTTCGGCTCATAGAACTTAACAACTCTACTGACGATGTAAACTGAGATGCACTTTTTACGCGTCCAACTAAACCTTTCGGAGTTACAACAGCCATATCTTTTTTAATCCCTTGCTGTGCTCCTTTATCAATTGCAACTAAATCGTACCATTTATCGGGATTACGAGAAACCACACTAGCTTGTACTTCCGTATAATCACCACGGGACTTTTCTTTACCAGTTAATTCTCGTAGTTTTTTATTCTCATCCTCTAAATTTTTCACTACTACAGATAAATCTGCGGTAGTATCTAATTTTGCTTTCAGCTTTTTATTCTCTTCATACGTGCGCTTTACATCTTCTACGTTTTCGAAGAATCCGGCAACATAATTCGCTGGCTTTTGGAATACACGTTCTACAACACCGACAGTATCTTTAATAAACTGCTCTGGCCATGTTAAACTATTCCGTTCTTTCAATGAGATTCCAATCAATGCCACGAGAAGAATAATACTAACTAACAAAACAATTAATCTTTTGTTTAAGAAAAACTGTGGCACGTTCACACCCTCTTAATTTCAGTGATTTTTATTTTGCAATATTATCGAGCAGCAGTTTTGAAAAGGTCGATATTGTCTAACGCTTTACCCGTTCCAATTGCTACGCAATCTAATGGGTTCTCTGCAACAAGAACTGGCATATTTGTTTCTTCACTAATAACTTTATCTAAGTTACGTAGTAATGCTCCACCACCTGTTAATACGATACCACGGTCCATAATATCCGCTGCTAATTCAGGTGGAGTTTTTTCTAACGTATTTTTAACTGATTCTACAATTGCATCTACTGTATCTTTTAATGCGTCTGCAATTTCTTCTGGTTGAATTAGTACTGTTTTTGGTAAACCACTTACTAAATCACGACCGCGAATTTCCATAGGCTCGATACCTTCTGGCTCGCCTGCAGAACCGATTTCTAATTTTAGTGCTTCTGCTGTTCTTTCACCGATCATTAAGTTGTAGCTTTTCTTAATGTACTGAATGATTGAATCGTCCATATCATCACCAGCAACACGAACTGATTGACTTGTTACAATACCACCTAAAGAAATAATTGCAACTTCTGTTGTACCACCACCGATATCAACAACCATACTACCAGTCGGCTCCCAAACAGGTAAGTTTGCACCAATTGCTGCTGCAAATGGCTCTTCGATTGGATAAGCATCACGAGCACCAGCTTGACGAGTCGCATCGATTACCGCACGTCTTTCTACAGCTGTAATACCAGATGGTACACATACCATTACGTATGGCTTACGTGAGAAGAATCCATTTGATTTTTGAGCTTGTTGAATGTAGTATTTCATCATTGTTGCTGTTGTTTCATAATCAGCAATTACACCATCTTTCATAGGGCGAAGTGCCACTACGTTTCCTGGTGTACGACCAATCATTTGTTTTGCATCGCTACCTACCGCAACGATTTGTTTCGTATCAGTTTGTAATGCTACTACTGAAGGTTCACGTAAAACTACACCTTTTCCTTTCACATATACAAGCGTGTTCGCTGTTCCTAAGTCAATTCCAAGATCGCGAGTAAATCCACCAAATCCAAACATATCATTTATCTTCCCTTCTTATTTTCACGGACTCATTTTTCTTACTTTATATTTATAAAAACAGTACGTTTTTTTATATCTGTATCCTTCTTGTAGATAATTTTCTACAAAAAACTCATAAATCACATTATAAAACAAAATAGGTAAAAAGAATAGTCTTAAATATGACCTTTTTCCTTTAAACTCACGAATTTATGGTCACCTATTATGATATGATCAAGCACTTCAATTCCAATAATTCGACCACATTCTACTAGTCGTTTTGTAACTTCAATATCTTCACGGCTCGGCGCCGGATCTCCTGAGGATAGCAATAGGTAAGACTTTGAGGTTATCTCCACCTTTTCCCCTGCTCTACACCGTGCGTGCAACTTTCATCGCACACGGCATGCCATCGTTTGCCTTCTATTTCATTTTCCTCAATCTACTTAGTTTAATTTAAATCCCTAATTTACTTGATTATTTCATTTCCAATTAACAATCTTAGTTTATTCAGCTTTATAAGTTGTTCCTCATTTAATTCAAGAAATTCAAGATACCTTTGGATAGTTTCTACATCTGTGGCATGGATTAGCCGGTGAACATCTCTAGTAATTAGCACTAAGTTGGAATAACTATCATCCTTCGTTTTACTCCATAATGTTTTATGATGGCAATCCATTTCCGTTAGAATCAATTCTTCCCCAGTTACTGCACATTTTCCATTTTGGGCTATAAACAGCGATATTCGATTGTCATTGAATTCTATCGTTGCCCGTTCATTAATGATAGGGTGTTCCCTAATCCATTGAACTTGCCAGTTCGGAACCGACTTTTGTTCCCGATGTATTAGTTCTCGTCCTTCTTCGGTAAATTTATTAACACTATTTTTGGGCATTAATGCTGTTTTTGTTTTAATGAACCCAATAGGAATGAGGGGATATCCATTAATATATCTTGTCATCTTTGATTTTAAATAAGGTTTAATGCCTTTATCTTTGATTGGATAATTGGTTGTTTTTCGCAATGAAAATTGCTTTAATCGTTGACGTTCTATTTGTGTTAATTGGTATTGTATTGGCATCAAACTATTGACTACTTGCGTCGCAATTTGATAATAATTGTGAATGCCAATAACCATACTATTATAAATTCGAACGTTCTTGATTAATTCGTTTCCATTGGGAACTCTTTGCATGAGTTTGATTTGGTCTTTGAGTTGTTTCTTAATCCTCTTTCGTGCTTTTTCTGCTATATGTGATTGACAAACGTATTTTCTGCGGCCAAAACGGTCATATCCTTTTCGTTCCATTTTCAGTTCAAAGCCGAGAAACTCGCTACTTTTCTTTTTCAGATTTGTAATTTGAGATTTCTCCTCAGAAATAGGAAGGTTTAACCGTTCCTCTAGCCACATTTTGCTTGCCATGAAAATCTTTTCAGCATTTAATCGCGTTGTAGTAAAAATTTTAAAATCATCTGCGTAGCGGACAATGTACATTTCTTTTAATGTAGATGTTTTTCTAAGTTGTTGATAGCGATATTGACGATTATACCATCCTGTTTTCTTATTAAAATAGTCGTTAATCGTTCGACACTTTTTACTTTCCCATTGGTTTGCAATCCACCAATCAAATTCATTTAGAGTGATATTCGCCAATAGAGGGGAAAGTATTCCACCTTGCGGTGTCCCTTTTGTTGGATGTACGATTTCTCCATTTGGTAAAACAATAGGCGCTTTTAACATTTTACGTATAATCACAAGTAATTGTTTATCACGAATACCCATTGTCCAAATTTGTCGCATAAGCTTTGAATGTTTCACTTCATCAAAGAAACCTTTAATGTCTATGTCCACTACATATTGCATTTTATTATTGTTTATTCGTCCATTACATGCAGATATTGCATTTTCAGCTGATTTTGTCGGTCTAAATCCATAACTATATTTATAAAAATTAGCTTCACATATAGGTTCCAGTACTTGTAGAATACATTGTTGTGCAATTCTATCCCACATAGATGGAATACCTAATGGTCTAGTTTTTCCATTAGGTTTTGGAATTTCCACACGTTTTACTTTTCGAGGATTATACTGTTTAAATCTTTTCTTCACAATTCCAATAAACTCATGGGTTCCAAGCTCTTCAACGTCCTTTATCGTAACTTCATCGACTCCAGGCGTAGCACTTCCGTTATTCCGTTTAATATTTCGATAGGCAAGTAGAATGTTGTTGTCTGAAGTAATGATTGACATGAGGTTTTTAAATTTTTGTTTATCCTTACTTTTTACATAAAGTTCATCGAAGATTTCAGTCATGCCATAATACTCAGCATGGCGTAACCTTGTATTTTTCATTCTAGGGATCTTCTTAAAGCTTTCGTTCAAGGTATATCACGCTCCAATCTTGGCTCGTGACCTTTTTAGTCATACGAGAATCCTTGAGATGATTGAGTTAAAATAATTTAGGCGAAACGACTTGAGGCTATTGTTCCATTTCCATTACAGAAACTTCATCACTCCTGCCTCTACTCTCACTATCATAAAAGGAAGTTATAGATATATTCCTTTCCTTCCTAACACTTCGTCGAGTGTGTACTCTCCATGTTGATAGCTTTCCACGTTCCCTTAACTCTATCTATTCTTAACTTAGGTGCTAGCTCTTGCCTGACGTCCTCTCCATCGCCTGTAACGATGCATGGAGCTTTCGAAACCACCATACTTACTCGCCCACGGAACGCACTTGAAGTTTTCATCAAGTCTACTCATTTCTAAGTAGTTCCACTTACAGACATTTCATTCGCTAGTTCGTCAGTGTTTTACCACATTCTCACCATATTAAGTTTTTCACGACTCCCGACCTATCAGTTGTACCAACCACCTCTGGTTAGCTTTCGGTTACTCATGAGTACTACGACAACTTTCAGCCGACTTCACCGAGCTTCACACCCTATTCTTATACACATTCGAATAACGCATGTCGGAGTATTAGAGTAGGCATTTCAAGGCGTTACCCTATCATTCTACCTATCGAGTTAAGAGTTCACGACTCTCTTACTTGCCATAAATGACGTTCAGACAGCGTGCGTAACCTTTTCAGTTAGGAACGTGTCGCACGATGGTTATGAAGACATATAATAGAGGCTGCTGCACGGCGAAACGCTTCTTTAAAAACTTCCCTTGGGTGCACAATCGACGTATTTAAACTTCCAATAAAAATAGTTTGCCTATGTATAACTTGATTTTTCGTATTCAAATATAAACAAACAAAATGCTCCTGTTGCAAAAAACGCATCTCTTCCATCATATAACTCGCACAATCTTCTGGACTTCGAATACTATATCTATTTTGATATTCTAAACGTACCATTCTTCTACCTAATTCAAAAGCAGCCATAAGCTGCGACGCCTTTGCAATCCCAACACCATGAATGCTCATCATCTCTTCTAACGTTGCATCCTTTAACATTCGTAGGCCGTCAAAATGATGTAGGATATTATCTGATAACGTTAACACCGTTTCTTCTTTAGAACCCGTTCTGAGTAAAACTGCAAGAAGTTCTCGATTCGATAAACTTCCTGCTCCTTCTAACAATAAACGCTCCCGTGGCTGTTCTTCTCTCACAACATCACGAATACCGTTCATCTCTCCACCCCTTTTTTTACGATTTCTCCTAAAGAAAACCCCATGCAATTTTACGCATGGGTTACATCGCTATCAAACTGTTTTAGTTCACGGACAAGACGCGCAATTGGCAAGCCAACTACACTGTAGTAGTCCCCTTGAATATGTTGAACAAAAATAGACCCTTTACCTTGAATTCCATAGCTTCCTGCTTTATCAAGCGGTTCCTTCGATGCAACGTATACGTCTATTTCCTCTTCTGTTAATTCCCAAAATGTTACTTCTGTACGTTCATAAAAAGTTACCGTTTTTTCTTTCAATATAATTGCAACACCTGTGTATACTTCGTGTGTTTTCCCCGATAATAATCGTAACATTTCTTTCGCCTCAGCCTCATTAGACGGCTTTCCAAGAATACGTGAATCATATGTAACAATTGTATCTGCACCTAATACAACGTGATCACTATGATTTTCTGCCACAGCAGATGCTTTTTGCAAAGCAAGCGACATAACAATATCAGAAGGTGATAAATATGCACCAATCGTCTCTTCTACTTCACTAACAACGATTTCAAATGGCACATCAGCTAATTCAAGCAGTTCCTTCCTCCTAGGTGATCCTGAAGCTAAAATAATTTTCCTCATATTTTCTCCTTCCCTTCTCGCATGAAGCAGAATAATTCAAATCAATCGTATCAAAGGAATAGTTTCCCCACAAATTCTAGAAATATCATTTTCTCTAAACAAAATAATAGTTCTTTTTAAATACGATTATATTCTGTCCATACAGAAAGCACTTTGCTCTAAATTCAAAAGAAAAGAAAGAAGTACATGTACTTCTTTCTCCTTCATCTTATTATCTTATTACTTTACTTTTTGTGAAACCATTTTTTCGTACGAAAGTAATCCATCAATAATAACTTGATTTAATTTAGCTACAGATTCCTTATCGCCCTTCCCTTCCTTGATCGTTTGCACCGCTATTGACGTATACGTATAAAGCTTCTTCGCATCTTCACGCTTCATACTCTTCGCTTCCTTTTCAATAGCTTTCCACTCTTTTTCAATCGCCTCTATATCTTTTGGATTACTTTTTCCACTAGTTTGTACGCTGGACGCATATTTTGTTAAATGAGTATATAATGGCTGCACTTTCGCTAAAAACATTCCTACTTCTTTATCATTTTTGATCAATGCTTTATCTGTAATATCCCAATTTTTTTTCAAAACTGAAACACCATCTTGCTTATACTGATCTATTAATTGATTAACAGCCTGTTCATCGCTCGTAATACCAACAACTAACGCATACTTATCACCACTCGGTTTCAAAGCAGCCACGCCCCCATTGCCTTTCCACTCTTCAAGAGCGGCCTGTCCCTTTTCTTCGGAAGAATAAATCCCTCCTTGAACAAAATATAATTTCATGGGGTCTAATGACGTTCCTACCTGCGCTTTTTGTTTTTCCACTTTTGGTGCCGGTGTTTGTTCTGCCGTTCCACCCACCTTTGATTCTTCATTCCCCATCTGCTTCGAAGCTGTTACTTCGCTTCCCCCTGTCGTCCCTTGTCCCTTAAGTAAATGCAGCATTCCCATTCCAAACGCCGTACCAATAACAATTGCAGTTGCAACGATTGCAATTATTGTATTACTCCACTTCTTTCGTTTTTTTTCCTTAGACACTAATTTCGCTTTTTGAAACGGAACAACGTTTTTTAGTCTTTCACTTTCTACTACCATCCAGTCAAACTCATCCTTCTTTTTTTCCTCATACTTCGCTTCTGTTCCATTTACTTTCACTGAGATCGTTCGTGATTGCTTGTCCATACACTCACACCTCACCTCTTATCGTTGTCCGCATCATATCATATTCACTTCGCAAAAAAACGAGATATTTGTCAGAGAAATTCGCCAAATAACCCTATATATTTATCTTATATGTATGCATTTGACTTCATTTGTAGAACAAAAAACTAGATAGCAAAGACTATCTAGTTTTTCTCGCGAATATATTTTCGAACTTCAGAAATGAAATAAAGAGAACCTGTTATGATAAAGACATCATTTTCTCCAATCATACCAACTTTTATATCAATTGCCTCTTTCCAATCTTCAAAAACTAATTTTGACTCTTGTTGTGAATACGATGCAAGCTTGTCAGCAGAAATGGCACGATCAAAGGCAAACGTCGTAAATATTATTTCATCAGCAACTTTTTCTAATTGCCCTACCATGTTATGTAACTGTTTGTCACCAAGAGCAGTAAATAAAACTATTACATTCTTCTTTTTATAATGTGCCTCTACTGTTTTTACAAGACTTTCAATACCTTCTGGATTATGAGCACCGTCTATTATAATATCTGGATTACTTTGTAACTTTTCAAATCGACCAATCCAGTAGGCTTCTTGTAAGCCAGCTTTCATTTCCTCTTCATTAATTAAAAATGATAAATATGTTTTTAAATACATTACTGCCATAAGCGCTAGCGCTGCATTGCCTACTTGATGAATACCTTTCATTGAAATTCGAACATTTTCAAATGAGGCGAATGGACAAGCAAAATCAAAATGTTCCCCATCTTCATTAGAATGTTTATGTAATGTTGTAAACTGTTTTCCAAGTTCATATAAGCTTGCATGATTTTCCTTAGCAACCTTTTGAATTACTTGTAATGCTTCTTCATTTTTCACACCAGTAATAACTGGAACACCAGACTTAATAATTCCTGCCTTTTCATATGCAATTTCTCCTAGTGTATTGCCTAAAATATGCATATGATCGTGGCCGATATTCGTAATAATCGTGAGAACCGGATGAATAACATTTGTAGAATCAAATCTTCCCCCAAGCCCCGTTTCAAATAGAACAACATCACAGAAATTAACTTTACCGAAATAACAAATTGCCATTACTGTAATGATTTCAAACTCAGTCGCTTCTCCTAAGTCCGTCTCATCTAATTTTTCAACGACTGGCTTTACCATATTTACAAGTTCCGCAATCTCTTCATCTGCAATTGGTATTCCGTTTACACTAATACGTTCATTGAATGTTTCTATGTAAGGCGATGTAAACGTTCCTACTTTATATTTCGCGCTTTCTAACATGTAGCGCATATATGTTAAAGTTGAACCTTTTCCATTTGTGCCGGCAAGATGCACACATTTTATATGACGCTCTGGATTTCCGAGTTCTTCTAACATCCATTGCATTCTTTCTAGTCCTGGTTTTATCCCAAATTTCAATCGGCTATGAATCCAGCTTATCGCTTCTTCGTATGCATGTATCACGTTTGCTATTCCCCTTTCAAAAGACAAACTTCATAATTCTATTATACGCAAAGAAAAGAGACTCACCAATATAGTGAGTCTCTGAAAAACATTTTATTTTTCAAGATCAGCTAGACGTTGACGAACCGCTTCGCGTTTTTCTAGATAATCTTGCTCTTTCGCACGCTCTCCGTCAATAACTTCTGCAGGAGCTTTTGCTACGAATCCTTGGTTTGAAAGTTTCTTCTGTACACGTTCTACTTCTTTATCGAACTTCTCAAGTTCTTTTTCAAGACGCGCTTTCTCTTCATCAAGATTGATAAGATCAGCTAACGGTAAGAATAACTCTGCACCTGATACGATTGCAGTCATCGCTTTTTCTGGCGCTTGTAAATCAATCTTAATTGTTAGTTCACTTGGGTTACAGAAACGCTCAATGTAAGAACTGTTTTTCGTAAGCTGAGCTAGTACTACCTCGTCTTTTGCTTTAATTTGCATTTGAACTTTTTTGCTCATTGGTGTATTTACTTCCGCACGGATGTTACGAACAGAGCGAATGATATCAACTAGAAGGTGCATTTCTGCTGCCGCTTCTTTATCTTGTAAATCTTCACGAACTGTTGGCCATGCCGCTACTGTAATAGACTCGCCTTCATGCGGTAAATGTTGCCAAATTTTCTCTGTTACAAATGGCATGAATGGGTGTAATAGACGCATTGTTTGGTCTAATACGTAAGCTAAAATAGAACGAGTTGTTTTCTTAGCTGCTTCATCTTCACCGTATAGTGGCAGTTTCGCCATCTCAATGTACCAGTCACAGAAATCATCCCAAATGAAGTTGTATAATGAACGACCAGCTTCACCGAACTCATATTTATCCATGTTACGTGTTACACTTTCGATTGTTTCGTTTAAGCGAGTTAAAATCCACTTATCTGCAACTGATTTTTCACCAGTTAAATCGATTTCTTCATACTTCATGTCATCCATGTTCATTAATACGAAACGTGATGCGTTCCAAATTTTATTAATGAAGTTCCAAGTAGATTCTACTTTTTCCATGCTGAAACGTAAATCTTGACCTGGTGCACTTCCTGTCGATAAGAAGTAACGCATTGCATCTGCACCATACTTCTCGATAACATCCATTGGATCAATACCGTTACCAAGAGATTTACTCATTTTACGTCCTTGCTCATCACGAACTAAACCGTGAATTAATACATCTTTAAATGGACGCTCTCCTGTAAACTCTAAACCTTGGAAAATCATACGAGATACCCAGAAGAAGATAATGTCATAACCAGTTACTAAAGCATCTGTTGAATAGAACTTTTTAAAGTCTGCTGCATCTTCATTCGGCCAGCCAAGTGTTGAGAATGGCCATAGTGCTGAACTAAACCATGTATCAAGTACGTCGTTATCTTGATTCCAGTTTTCAATATCCGCTGGCGCTTCTGTACCTACGTATACTTCACCAGTTTCTTTATGATACCAAGCTGGAATACGGTGGCCCCACCATAATTGACGAGAAATACACCAGTCATGAATGTTTTCCATCCAGCGTAAGTATGTGTTTTCGAAACGATCTGGTACGAACGTTACTTTTTCTTCTTCTTTTTGTTGAAGCTCTACTGCTTTTTCAGCAAGTGGAGCCATTTTTACGAACCATTGTGTTGATAAGTAAGGCTCAACAACTGCACCGCTACGCTCACTATGACCTACTGAGTGCATATGAGGCTCAATTTCTACTAATACGCCAGCTTCTTGTAAGTCTTTCACTAACTCTTTACGGCATTCGAAACGATCCATACCGTTGTACTTACCAGCTTTTTCGTTCATCGTTCCATCTTCGTTCATTACTAAAATACGTGGTAAGTCATGACGGTTACCTACTTCAAAGTCATTCGGGTCATGAGCTGGTGTAATTTTTACAACGCCTGTTCCGAAGTCTTTTTCTACGTATTCATCAGCAATAATCGGAATCTCACGGCCTACGATTGGAAGTGTAACTGTTTTTCCGATTAAATGTTTGTAACGATCATCTTCTGGATGAACTGCTACTGCTGTATCACCAAGCATTGTTTCTGGACGAGTAGTTGCAAGGCGAATGTGACCTGAACCGTCTGTTAACGGATAGTTCATATGGTAGAATGCACCTTGAACTTCTTTATGAATTACTTCAATATCAGAAAGAGCTGTGCGTGTTGCTGGATCCCAGTTGATGATATACTCACCGCGGTAAATTAAGCCTTTTTCATATAATTGAACGAATACTTTATTAACAGCATTAGATAAACCTTCGTCTAATGTGAAGCGTTCACGAGAATAGTCTAGTCCTAAACCAACTTTCCCCCATTGTTGACGAATGTGAGAAGCGTATTCTTCTTTCCATTCCCAAGCTTTTTCAAGGAATTTCTCACGGCCAAGATCATAACGTGAAATACCTTCTTCACGAAGTTTCCCTTCTACTTTCGCTTGCGTTGCGATACCAGCATGGTCCATTCCTGGAAGCCATAATACATCATAACCTTGCATACGCTTTGTACGAGTTAAAATATCTTGAAGAGTTGTATCCCAAGCATGACCTAAGTGTAACTTACCAGTTACGTTCGGAGGTGGGATTACAATTGTATATGGTTGTTTCTTCTCGTCTCCTGTTGCTTCGAAATATTTGCCTTCAAGCCACCACTTGTAAAGGCCTTCTTCAACGGACATATGATCATATTTAGTTGGTAAATTCTTTTCCGTGTTTGACATTATTTTCCCTCCTTAAAATAAAAAATGCCCCTCATCCAAAAAAGGACGAGGGACATCGCGGTACCACCTTTATTTACAAACAAATTCAGAATTTGCTTATACTCTTAATTTGATAACGGACAAATCCGTCTTTTCCTAATGAGAACCATTCCGTTCAGAAAAGATGCTCCAGGGCTACCTTCTAACATAACTATCTAGAGAACCTCCCAGCCAATGGTTCCCCTCTCTGAAGACGTTTCATGTTATACTCTTCCCCTTCGATGCATTTATGTGATTGTTAATTATTATATACAATAGTGTAAAAAACGAAACCTTATTCGTCAAGATAAATTTGAAACTATGACCTTTATCTCTTTATGGAACTAATAAAAAAAGATAAGCAGGGTTCTCCCTACTTATCTTCTTTATCCCGCGTTAACGAGCAGTAAGACCCCCACCTCAAAATCCGGCTGAAACAAAGAAGTTAGGTGGGAGATCCACTGCCCGTAAACGCCCGATTGGTGAAGGCTAATAATCAGTGGGGGATGAACAAAACCCCCACTGATTAAAGTTTCACTTTATCCGTTCCCTTGCTGGGCAGCTTGTAACTGCGAAAGGAAATATTCTGTATTGCTAATGAGCCAATGCGATTGCTGCAGGCTTTTCACCCCGCGGAGCTCATTTTCTTCATTACGACTCTTTCTTCTTTTCGTATACGACTGAATTTGCCGAATAAAATGCGACGGGTACGTCATATACGCAAACATAAGAATCTGCTCCTCTTTCGTAAATGGAAAATTTTTTTGATACATTTGATACCATTCAAAGCGGTCACTCCGCGCAATTGGATATGTGTTTAAAGACCTTGAATAAAAGCTGACGATATCCTGTACCGGTGTAGCAAACTGAGACTTTTCTAAACTAATAAAATAACCGTTTCGTTCATAATCAAATAAAAAGTGATTAAGCGATACATTCCCATGAACGAAAGTAGTACGTGTCGTTTCCTTTTCTTTCATTGCATCATGCCATTCACTTAATTGTTTCGTTGCGAACTCACGCGCTCTCATAACATGGTGATAATACGTACAATATTGTAATTCAAATGGCGACATATACCACTTCGCTTCAGATTCTACAAGAAACTCTTCTAATATCTCACCATCATTTTCCCAACGTTCGGATATATTTGTATAATGTTTTTCTAAATCTTCTTCTGTATAAGTTTCCTCTTTCACCGTTTTTTGATGCAACGTCCCGAGCGTTTGAAACATCTTATGGTATTGATCATTATCTTCGCCATTTCCTTCCGCACGTTCTAACCAAGGCATTAAATAATAGCTATACGTCCCATCACTTAAAACATAATTCCCGTCCGTCGCATGATAGATAGGTACATAATTCGAAAAACCTTTCTCCTTCAAATATTGAATATGGTGCAAAAAATTATTCCGCTCTAATTTTCTATCTTGTATTTTCTTTAACGCATACGGACCTTGATTCGTATAAATTTTCATTACACTTCCGTGCTCTTCCATATGCTGAGTGTCCAATCTATATTGCCTCACAATGGGTTCATAGCGATTTCGTAATTCAATATCCATACGAATAACCCTTTCTTATTCAAAACATAGCTTCTAGGAAAAGAAAAGAGGTGAGTGAAAAAACTCACTCACTTATTTCGCTGTTGCTTTTGAAACAGGAATATATATAATTTGCCCTGTAGTTAAATATATATCTTCTGATTGATTTACACGATATAAGCTTTGTACAGTCGTTTCATAACGTTCTGCAACAGCTTCAATTGTGTCTCCTTCTTGTACGAAGTACATTCTTAACTTCGTAAATTCTTCTTCTGGTTCTTTCGTAAATAATTTCGTTAAATAAAGTGCATTTTCATCCCGCTGTGAATATGCTTCTTCCTCTGGCTCTTCCTGCTTTTTCGCTTTTTCTTTCTTGAAATTTTTTCGCCCGAACAATTCAAATTGTGGCGTCGTTTCTTTCTCCTCTTCACGCTCCACAAGTTCATGTTCTTCTAATTCCTCTTCTTCTATTTCTTGCTCTTTTCTTTCTTCTAACTGAAACGGTTCAAATGCATAATCTTCCCATCCATCTGATTCTTTATAGGCTGGTACCTCTTCGTGCGGTGCAGGTCTACTTTCATCATCTTCAGCTGAATCAGCTTCCAACTCGGCATACGCCGTCTCTTCCTCTTCACCCTCGGTTCTTTCTTCGTCACATAAACCTGTAATAGATATATCCGCTAATAGTTGTAAGCAACCATTTTCCTTTAATTCATAATCAAATTCCTCGATTGATACATATAATTCTTCAATTACTTTCACTCGATTTCTTGGAATTGATATTTCGAGCGGAAAGGAATGGACAAGCTCATTAACCCCATCTGCCCTTGTTTCTACATAATCAATTGCCTTTGCTGGTGATAGCTCTCTTAATGAATAAGCTGAATCATCTTGCCTTGCAACATACTCTCCCGTTAAATCTAATTGCCCTCTCACGATAACTTCATGATCGAGCTCCTCTATCTCAACGTCTGGATCTAACGAAATTGACAAAAGTTCTTCGACTTCCTGTCCCTTTTGGAACCAAACAGATTCTTTTAATGAAAATCGTAATGAATGATCTGTTGCCACTTCTTTTCCCCCTCCCAAACTATAGGTCATTACAGATTTATGTTCCCTAAGGCTACTTTATGAATAAAAAAAAATCGCTCCCCTAATGGAAAGCGATTTTCTCTAAGAAATTATGCTTTTAATTTTGACATTGCAATTTCAGCCGCCGCAATTGTCGCCTCAATATCTGCATCACTATGTGCTGTCGATAAGAATAAACCTTCAAATTGAGAAGGTGGTAAAAATACACCTTGTTCTACCATTTCACGATAGTAAGCTGCAAAGAATTCTAAGTTTGAAGATTTTGCTGTATCATAATTAATAACCTGCTCATCTGTAAAGAAAATACCAATCATAGAACCTGCACGATTAATATGATGCGGGATATTATGCTTTTCAGCTGCCTTACGTAGTCCAGCCTCTAACATTTCTGCTTTACGCTCAAATTCCACATATGATTCTGGCGTTAACTGCACTAACGTTTCATAGCCTGCTGTCATGGCAAGTGGATTACCCGATAATGTTCCGGCTTGGTAAATCGGTCCGCTTGGTGCAACTTGACGCATAATCTCTGCCTTACCACCGTATGCTCCTACCGGCAAGCCACCACCGATTACTTTACCTAAACAAGTTAAATCAGGAGTTACGCCGTAGTAACCTTGTCCACAATTATAAGCAACACGGAATCCTGTCATTACTTCATCAAAAATAAGTAGTGCACCGTTTTGCTCTGTCACTTCACGAAGTCCTTCTAAAAATCCTGGTTGCGGGGGAACAACACCCATATTCCCTGCCACTGGTTCTACAATTATACAAGCGATGTCATCACCGAATTGTTCGAAAGCATATTTTACACTTTCTAAATCGTTGTACGCTACTGTAATCGTATTTTTCGCTACACCTTCTGGTACACCAGGGCTATCTGGTAAACCTAGCGTCGCCACACCAGAACCTGCTTTAATTAATAACGAATCGCCATGACCATGGTAACAACCAATGAATTTCAAAATTTTGTTACGCCCTGTATAACCTCGAGCTAAACGTAGTGCACTCATTGTCGCTTCTGTTCCAGAGTTAACCATACGTACAATTTCAATTGATGGCACGCGCTCAATAACAAGCTGCGCTAATTTATTTTCAATTTCTGTTGGTGCACCAAAGCTTGTTCCTTTTTCAGCAACAGCTTTTAAAGCCTCAACAACACGGTCGTTCGCATGACCATGAATTAAAGGTCCCCACGATAATACGTAATCGATGTATTCATTCCCATCGATATCATATACTTTAGAGCCTTTTCCGCGCTCCATAAACAGCGGATTCATACCAACAGACTTAAAGGCACGAACAGGGCTATTTACGCCACCAGGCATTAAATTTTGCGCCTCTTCAAACGCCGCAATCGACTTATCGAACTTTTTCATTATTTAGCGCCTCCTTCTTGTAACCATCTTGCTGCATCTTTTGCATGATACGTAATAATCAAGTCTGCTCCTGCGCGTTTCATGCTAATTAATTTCTCAAGTACAACTTCTTTTTCATTAATCCAACCATTTTGCGCTGCTGCTTTAATCATCGAATATTCACCACTTACGTTATAAGCAACGACTGGTAAGTTAAAGCTATTTTTCACATCACGAACGATATCTAAATAAGAAAGAGCTGGCTTTACAATTAAGAAGTCTGCCCCTTCTATTACATCTGATTCTGCTTCACGGAATGCTTCCATACGGTTCGCTGGGTCCATTTGATATGTTTTACGGTCACCGAACTGCGGTGCACCATGTGCTGCATCACGGAACGGTCCGTAAAATGCTGATGAATATTTCACAGCGTACGACATAACTGGTACGTGCGCGAAACCATTTTCATCTAATGCATGGCGAATTGCTGTTACGAATCCGTCCATCATATTTGATGGTGCAATAATGTCTGCGCCTGCTTTCGCTTGACTTACAGCTGTTTTTGCAAGAACTGCAAGAGACTCATCATTTAAAATAACGCCATCTTCTATAACACCGCAATGACCATGGCTTGTGAATTGACATAAACATGTATCTGCAACTACTACTAGCTCTGGGAACTCATCTTTAATTTGCTTAATTGCACGCTGTACAATTCCATGCTCACAATATGCCGATGATCCAACTTCGTCCTTTTCAGCAGGTAAACCAAATACAATAACAGAACGAATACCTAAATCAACGACCTCTTGCATTTCAGCTTGCAATAAGTCTAACGACATTTGATATACGCCTGGCATAGAAGGAACTTCATTACGAGTATTTTCTCCTTCTAATACAAAAATAGGGTAAATAAAATCTTCTGTATGTAAAAATGTTTCACGCACAAGTGCACGCATGCCTCCGCTTTGTCTTAGACGACGATGACGATTAAATTGTAAAGAATTCATAGATTTCTATCCCCATTCTTTTATTTTATAGATTCACAAATGCATTGCAGTAATGCTTCTACAGTGTACTCTTTTGGCACAATAACATGTGGAAAATAAAGGTTCGCCTCTTTTTCCGTAATAGGCCCTATACAAGCAATTGTACATTTTTTTGTCCATTCTCTCCAGTTTGTACCCTCAAGTAAATGAACAAAACTATCAACAGTTGACGGGCTCGTAAATGTAATAATATTTACTTTCCCTAATTTCAATGCTGTTATAAGTTCTTGTTTTTTCTCTACATTCACCTTCGTACCATATACGATTAGCTCATCTAGAAAAACACCAAACTCCCTAAGTTTAACCGGGATTACATCTCTTGCTAAATTCCCTTTCGGAAATAAAATACGCTCGTTTCCACTTAATTTTTTTAGAAACTCTTCGGCAAATGCTTCTGCAACAAATGAGGTCGGAACAAAATGAACTTGATAGCCCCTTTTTTCTAACTCTAATTTTGTTTTCACGCCTACCGCAGCGATTTTAATAGTTAATGGTATTTTTGTTTCTAAACCATCTAGAAAAAAAGCTACACCATTTTTACTCGTAAAAATAACCCAGTCATACGAATGTAGTTGCCTTGTTATACGCTGAATTTGCCTATGAGATGTGCCTTCCATACGCAAAAGCGGAATTTCCAATGGAATTCCGCTCCTTTCTTTCACTGCTACACTCATTTGTTTCGCTTGATGCTGGGCACGTGTAATCAATACTATTTTGCCAGCGAGAGCATCCATATTTATTGTTGCTCCTTATTTGCAGCAAGAATGAGCTCTTTTGCTCCTTGTTTAATTAAACGGTCCGCAGCCTCTAATCCTACTTGCTTCGGATCAGTGCCTACTACTATTTCTTTTAATAAAACAGAACCGTCCATAGAACCGACAAGCGCTGTTAATTCGATTGCATCATTTTCTTTAAGAGTTGCATATCCAGCGATTGGAACTTGGCATCCACCTTCAAGTTTATGAAGAAATACTCGTTCAGCAGCCACTGTTCTTTCTGTTACTGCATCATTAATATGTGCTAACAACTGAAGTAAATCCTTATCATCCTCACGACATTCAATTGCTAACGCACCTTGTCCTACGGCTGGTACACATAACGTTTCATCTAAATGTTCTGTAATAACTTCTCCGTCCCAGCCCATTCTCTGTAGTCCAGCTGTCGCTAAAATAATTGCATCGTAATCTTCATCTTTTAACTTACGTAAGCGTGTATCGATATTCCCACGAATCCATTTCACTTGTAAATCTGGTCTCGCAGCTAGTAATTGTGCACTACGTCTCAAACTACTCGTCCCTAAGATCGCGCCTTCTGCTAAGTCTTTAAACGATTCTCCGTTTTTAGAAATAAAAGCATCACGAGGGTCAACGCGCTTTGGCGTACAACCAATCGTTAATCCATCTGGAAGTACAGCTGGCATATCTTTCATACTATGTACAGCCATATCAATTTCTTTCGTAAGTAACGCATGTTCAATTTCCTTTACAAATAAACCTTTTCCGCCTACTTTTGAAAGAGTAACATCTAAAATAACATCACCTTTTGTGACGATTTCTTTCACTTCAAATTCATATGGTAAACCAAGCGCTTTTAATTGATCGATAAACCAATTTGTTTGTGTTAATGCTAGTTTACTCTTTCGTGAACCTACAATAATTTTGCGCATAATTCTCTCTCCTCATTATAAATACCAAAAGTGGAAATTAGATAAACTGCTTAATAGAAAAATGTTAACTAGCATTACGAGAAATGCCCCGATATTCCACAGCACAATTTTCTTACCTTGCAACACATCTGCCGCTCGTAAATATAAGCCCGCACAATATACAAATAGAACGACAAAAGACCCGATTACTTTCGTATCATACCAATGGAAATTATCCAATTTTGTATATCCCCATATGCATCCTAATATAATTGCTAATAAGAAAAACGGAACAGAAAATAAATTTAATCCGTAAGACATAGATTCAAGCTTCGGCAAATTCCCTAACCTTCTTAATCTCGCATTCCATTTTTTCTTTTTTAATAGCCGATATTGCAATAAATACATAATAGAAAAAATAAACGATACAGTAAACGTTGCATAAGAAATAATCGCCATACCGACATGCACGTATACAAGTTCTGAAACTAATTGCTCTGCAAGTACTGGCGACATCTTTCCGAGCGGTGTAAAAATAGAAAAAGCGCTTACGCCAAATGCTACAACATTTGTAAAAAAGACTAAAAAGTCAATGCGCATAAATCGATTAATGACTAATGACATCGTAATCAATAACCAAACATAAAAATAAATCCCTGACAATAAAGTTAAAATAGGATTCGTTTCTGAATCTGTAGCCCTAAGCAACATAAAGATAGACTGCAATACCCATACAATCGAAAGTAACCAAAAAGCAAATCGGTTCGCCTTTCGGTTACTTTGAAAATAATCTATAAAATATAAACTAATGCTACAAGCATATAAAATAATTGCAATATGATAAATAATACTGTTATTTAAAAAACTCATCCGATCATCCTTCCAAGTTATAAAGATGGAACGGATGGTGTCCACGCTCTTTTATGTTCTACTTCTTCCGTATTTCCCGCTTCTTCCACTTCTAAATCAAAAATCTTCGCAAATAAAGCTAATTTTTCGCCAGCTCCCTCTTCAGCAGCTAATTCTTTAGCTACTAAAATTGGATCTTTTAACAATTGATTAATAATACTTTTCGTATGTTTACTAATTACTTTTTTCTCACGATCACTAAGGTTTGGTATTTTTCGCTCAAGACTTTCCATCGTGTCACTTTGAATTGCTAGCGCTTTATCACGAAGAGCCGATATTAACGGTACAACACCAAGCGTACTTAACCACGTTTTAAATAAAACCATTTCCTCTTCAATCATAAATTGAATTTTCTCTGCTTCTTTTAAACGTTCAGCACGGTTTGCTTCAACTACACCTTGCAAATCGTCGATATCATATAAGAAAGAGCCTTCTAATTCATCAATCGCAGGATCAATATCACGTGGTACTGCAATATCAACCATAAATAACGGACGACCAGAGCGCATTCTCTCTACTTTCGTCATCATCTCTTTCGTAATGACATATTCTGATGCACCCGTTGAACTAATTAAAATATCCGCTTCTAATAATGCACATTGCAATTCACTTAAAGGCTTTGCATGTCCCATATATTTCTCAGCCATCACTTCCGCTTTCGTAAGCGTCCTATTCATAACTGTTACTTTACGAGCACCGCTTCCGTATAAGTTTTGCAGTGCAAGTTCACCCATCTTACCAGCACCAAGAATAAGTACATGACAATCTGTTAAATCTCCAAATATTTTCTTTCCGAGCTCAACAGCAGCATAACTAACAGACATCGCACTTTCACCAATCGTTGTTTCTGAGTGCGCACGTTTTGCTAACGTAACCACTTGCTTAAACAACTCATTAAAAATTGTACCTGTCGCTTTTACTTGTTGCGCTTCTAAAAAGCTATCTTTTATTTGACCTAAAATTTGCGTTTCTCCAACAACCATAGAATCTAGACCGCACGTTACGCGGAATAAATGATCTATTGCGCCATCTTGTTCAAAAATAGACAAGTATGGTGCGACTTCTTCTATTTCAAGCTGAAACCAATCAGCTAAAAACTTCTTAATGTAATACCGTCCCGTGTGTAATTGATCGACAACAGCGTAAATCTCAGTGCGATTACAAGTTGATACAATGACATTTTCTAGTACGCTCTTTTGGTTTTGTAATGTAGTCATTGCTTGCTCTAGCTCTGCTGCCTGAAATGTGAGTTTCTCACGAAATTCTACAGGGGCTGTTCGATAATTTACACTAACAACAAGAATATGCACGCAGCATGTCCCCCTTCACCCGTTTTATCACTTTATCTACTATCATAATACAACTTTCCTCTTATGAATCTGACAATCGTGTGAACAACTGATTATTTTTTCTCCATATGTAATAAAGGAGCTTCAGTAAGATTAATAAAGAACTCTCTACTTTATAATGATTATAAAATAATAACTCTATTTGTACGTTACCAAAAAAAGTCCTCATAATCAAGTGATGGAAACTATTCCATATTAATTATAACATCATCTTTTCTATCTTCTTTCATCATGAAGGAAAATATGTATGATTGTTCCAAAATATAGTACTCACTTTCTCAATGCAATGCATTTGACATTGTATTTATTTTTCGTTATATTGATTTTACAAAATTAAATTGTGCACAATTTAAAAATATAAGGAGTTGCTTATGAAAGAAAATCCTCTACATCTAGATAACCAACTTTGTTTTTCTATTTACGCTTGTTCTAAAGAGGTTACTCGTTTTTACCGACCCTATTTAGAAGAAATGGGCATTACGTATCCCCAGTACATTACTTTACTCGTACTCTGGGAACGAGACGGACTAACAGTAAAAGAAATTGGAGAACGTCTATTTTTAGATTCTGGTACTTTAACACCTATGTTAAAACGGATGGAATCATTAAAACTTGTACAACGTGTTCGTTCAAAAGAAGACGAGCGAAAAGTTTGTATTGAATTAACAGAACAAGGTAAAGATTTAAAAGAAATAGCTTGTTCATTACCGACAACGATGGCTACAAATTTAGGAATTACAGAGCAAGAATATCATTCTTTATTAATCCAATTAAACACATTAATTGAAACAATGAAAAAAATTAATGATAGAAAAGGGGAATAAACATGGATAAATTATATACTGCTTCAGTAACAGCAACAGGTGGAAGAAACGGTAAGGTAGTTTCAGATGATGGCATATTAAATCTTGATGTAAAAATGCCAAAAGCACTAGGTGGCGCAGGCGGAGAGGCAACAAATCCAGAACAATTATTTGCAGCTGGTTATGCAGCTTGCTTTGATAGCGCATTGCAACTTGTAATTCGTACAAAACGTGTGAAAGTGGAAAGTACAGAAGTGACTGCACACGTTTCTATCGGTAAAGATACAGATGGTGGTTTCGGACTGTCTGCTGTACTTGACGTACATGTTGCTGGTGTTTCTCATGCCGAAGCACAAGAACTTGTAGAAGCCGCTCACGGTGTATGTCCTTACTCTAAAGCAACAAGAGGAAATATTGAAGTTACATTAAACGTACGCTAAAAGTTTAGTAAATAAAAAAAACGCGCGACATTCGTCACGCGTTTTTCGTTTTTGTCATTTTATGAATTGCTTTCCATGCTTCTTCTTTTCCAAGACCTGTTTCAGAAGAGAATAGAACGATTTCATCGCCAATTTCAACAGCAAGCGTTTCTTTTACAACTTTTAAATGCTTTTGCCATTTCCCTTTCGGAATTTTATCGGCTTTCGTTGCAATAATAATTGTTGGGATTTCATAGTGCTTTAAGAAATCATACATCATAATGTCATCTTTTGTTGGTTGGTGACGTAAATCAACTACTAATACAGCTGCGTCTAATTGGGTACGTGTTGTAAAGTAAGTCTCAATCATTCTGCCCCATGCCGCGCGCTCTGTTTTAGATACTTTCGCATATCCATAACCTGGAACGTCAACAAAATGCATCATTTCATTGATTAAGAAAAAGTTCAGCGTTTGCGTTTTTCCTGGTTTAGAAGAAATACGTACTAACTTTTTACGATTTAAAATTTTATTAATAAAGGAAGACTTCCCGACATTAGAACGACCTGCTAAGGCAATTTCTGGTAAATCACTGTCTGGATATTGTTCCGGTTTAACGGCACTAATTACAATATCTGCTTTTGTTACTTTCATTGTTTCACTCCTACTAATGCGTGCTCCAATACTTCGTCTAAATGAGATGCAAGCACAAACGTAAGGTTTTCTTTTACGCTCTCTGGAATATCATCTAAATCTTTCTCATTTTCCGCCGGTAAAATAATTTTTGTTAATCCCGCGCGGTGAGCACTTAATGTTTTTTCTTTCAAACCACCAATTGGTAATACACGACCACGAAGTGTAATTTCACCTGTCATACCAACTTCTTTACTTACAGGAATACCTGTTAGTGCAGAAATAAGTGCCGTTGCCATCGTAATACCTGCTGACGGTCCATCTTTTGGAACTGCTCCTTCTGGAACATGAATATGAATATCGTTTTTCTCATGGAAATCCGGATCAATATGAAGTTCTTCTGCACGAGAACGAATATAGCTAAACGCGGCTTGTGCGGATTCTTTCATAACATCCCCAAGTTTCCCTGTTAAAATTAATTTCCCTTTTCCTGGCGCTACAGACACTTCAATTGCAAGTGTATCGCCGCCCGCTGCTGTGTAAGCTAGACCTGTTGCCATACCAACTTGGTCTGTTTTTTCAGCTTGACCATAACGGAATATATGCTTACCAAGTAAATCAACAATATTTTTCTCTGTTACAACAATGCGCTTGCGTTCTGCTGTAACGATAATTTTTGCTGCTTTACGGCAAACTTTTGCAATTTGACGCTCTAACGTACGAACACCAGCCTCGCGTGTATAATAACGAATAATTTCAAGAAGCGCTTCATCACGCACTTGCAAATTACCTTTTCTTAGGCCGTGCTCTTTTAATTGTTTCGGCAATAAATGCTCACGAGCAATGTGTACCTTTTCAAGTTCTGTATAACCAGCAATCGAAATGATTTCCATACGGTCAAGCAATGGGCCCGGAACACTTGCAAGTGTATTGGCAGTTGCAACGAACATAACTTTCGATAAATCATATGGCTCTTCAATGTAATGATCACTGAAGTTATGGTTTTGTTCTGGATCTAACACTTCAAGTAACGCCGCTGATGGGTCTCCCCTGAAATCGTTAGACATTTTATCAATCTCATCTAATAAGAAGACTGGATTAACTGTTTTCGCCTTTTTCATACCTTGAATAATACGTCCTGGCATCGCTCCTACATATGTACGACGGTGACCACGAATTTCAGATTCATCACGCACACCACCAAGAGAAACACGTACGAAATTACGATTTAACGATGTTGCAATAGAACGTGCTAACGAAGTTTTCCCAACCCCAGGAGGGCCTACTAGACAAAGAATTGGTCCTTTTAATGAATTCGTTAACTTCTGTACAGCTAAATATTCAAGTACTCGCTCTTTCACTTTTTCAAGACCGTAATGATCTTTATTTAAAATTTCTTCCGAATGAGTGAGGTCAATCATATCCTCTGTTGCTTCTGTCCACGGAAGCGCTAATAACCAATCAATATAATTACGAATTACACCGCTCTCAGCAGAACTTACAGGTAACTTTTCATAACGATCTAATTCTTTCAGTGCAGCCTGCATTGTTTCTTCAGGCATTCCCGACTGTTCAATTTTCTCACGAAGTTCTTCAACTTCCCCGCCCTTGCCTTCTTTATCGCCAAGTTCAGTTTGAATCGCCTTCATTTGCTCACGTAAGAAATATTCTTTTTGCGTGCGCTCCATTGAACGTTTCACTTTTTGTCCAATTTTCTTTTCTAGGCTAAGTAACTCTTGTTCATCTTGAATAATTGAAATAAGTGTATGTAGTCGTTCTTTCACAGATACAATCTCTAAAATCTCTTGTTTCTGCTTCGTTTTAATCGGTAAGTGAGAAGCAATTAAATCAGCTAGTCTTCCGGGTTCTTCTACATCAGCTACCGTTGCAAATGTTTCATTTGAAACTTTTTTCGAAACTTTAATATATTGTTCGAAATGCTCCAGTAACGTACGCATAAGAGCCTTCTCTTCTAAATCATCTTCTACTTCTTCAGTTACTGTTCTAATAGAAACTTGTACCAGATTTTCTTCTTCGATAAACTCTACTACTTCTGCTCTATGTAAACCTTCTACAAGGACACGAAGCGTACCGTTCGGCAATTTTAACATTTGCTTCACTTTCGCCACTGTACCTACACTATATATGTCATCTTCTTTCGGATCGTCGATATTCATTTCTTTTTGCATTGCTAAAAAGATGATATTTTCATCCATTGCCGCCTGCTCTAGTGCTTGTATCGATTTATCACGTCCTACATCAAGATGCAGAACCATCGTTGGATATACGAGAATGCCTCTTAATGGTAGGAGGGGCACAATTCTTTCATTCGTATTCATACTAGACATAGCACCTCCATAATAAATTAAACTCCTGTTCAACTATTTTATATTACAATACATCTAGATGCAATTGCAGAGATTCTTCGCAATTGTAAATCCCCTGTTTTTTTGTGCCTCACGAAAAGAAAAAAGACTCCGCTTAAGCATACAAACTTAAACGAAGTCTGGCAAATTTTTATTATTGTATATTCTCACATTGATTGCGCATCTGTTTCGTCCAAAGCAGTATGTGCATCAAGCTCACGATGCATATTTTCCTGCATAAATGTTAATTCAAATACTTCTTTTAATTTGCGAACAGGAATGATCTCAATTCCCTTTATTGTATACAAAAATGGTTGCATGTTTTCAGCCGGAATGATGACTTTCTTAGCTCCCGCTTTTTTCGCAGCTTTTATTTTTGCGTACACACCACCAATAGGCTTCACTTCTCCGTGGATACTTATTTCACCTGTCATCGCTACTTCATTATTCACATACGTACGATGCACTGCTGAATAGACACCTGTTGCCATAGCAATACCTGCTGAAGGACCATCAATCGGGATACCACCAGGAAAATTAATATGTATATCATACCCTTCTGGCAACACATCTAGAGAACGAAGGACTGTTAACACATTATCAACAGAACCTTTCGCCATACTTTTACGGCGAATCGATTTCGTTTGGCTACCAATACTTTCCTCTTCTACAATTCCAGTGACATTTACTGACCCTTTATCTTTCGCAGGAATAGCTGTTACCTCAATTTCTAATAACGTACCTGTATTCGGCCCATATACAGCAAGCCCGTTCACAAGACCGATTCTCGGAATTGGATAAATACGTTTTTCGTACTTTGGTGTAAGCTGACTAGAATGAACAACCCACTCAATATCTTCATCTTTAATGAAAGGTCGTTCTTCATTTATCGCCATACCAGCAGAAATTTGCACGAGATTAATTGCTTCTCGTCCATTTCTTGCATACATTCCAATCATTTCGATACCGTTCTCACCTACTTGCATCTCCACTTTGTCAGCTGCATTTTTCGCTACTTTTTGAATTTCTTCTGTATCTAACTCACGGAAGAACACTTCTAAACAACGCGACCTAATTGCAGGAGGAATTTCCTCTGGTGAACGCGTCGTTGCACCAACTAAGCGAAAATCTGCAGGTAAACCTTTTTGAAAAATATCATGTATATACGTTGGAATCATCGAATTTTCTTCACTATAGTACGCACTTTCCAAAAATACTTTCCGATCTTCTAACACCTTTAGCATTTTATTCATTTGAATTGGATGTAATTCACCAATCTCATCAATGAACAAAATACCACCATGCGCATCTGTTACAGCCCCTTTTTTCGGTTGCGGAATACCCGCTTGCCCCATTGCACCTGCTCCTTGATAAATCGGGTCATGCACTGAACCAATTAATGGATCCGCAATACCACGCTCATCAAACCTAGCTGTCGTTGCATCAAGTTCGATAAATGTTGCATTTGTACGAAATGGAGATTTCGGATTTCGTTTCGCTTCTTCTAATACAAGGCGTGCTGCCGCTGTCTTTCCAACACCTGGCGGACCGTATATGATCACATGTTGCGGATTAGGACCACAAAGAGCCGCTTTTAACGACTTAATCCCGTCTTCTTGCCCTACAATATCTATAAAGGATGTAGGGCGTACCTTTTCCGCAAGTGGCTCTGTTAAAGAAACCTCACGCATTTTACGAAGCTGCTCTAATTCTTTTTTCGATTCTCGATCAATTGAAACTTTTTGTGTTCGCTGATTTCGAAGTAAGTGCCAAAAATACAATCCGACAATTACGCCAAAAACAAGTTGAACAAGTAAAAATATATTTGTCCAGCTCATAATTCATTTCCTCCCGCTATGTTTTACCTTTTAGTATTTCCTGGGAGGAATAGTGCTAAACATAAAGAAAAACAGCAATTATAAAAATTGCTGTTTCTTCTTCGCATTATGCAGATGTTTTTGTATCAAGTACAGTGCCGTCTTGTAACACCAATTTCGGCGGTTCATTATCAGCTACTGTTTCTTTCGTAAGAATACACTTCTCGATATCTTTGCGAGATGGCAGTTCGAACATTACATCAAGCATCAAGCCTTCAATAATAGAACGAAGTCCACGAGCACCTGTTTTACGTTCAATTGCTTTTTTCGCAATCTCAACTAGTGCACCTTCTTCAAACTCTAACTCAACATCGTCAAGCTCCAATAGTTTTTGGAATTGCTTAACAAGTGCATTTTTCGGTTTAGTTAAAATATCTACAAGAGCATCTTCATCAAGCGGCTCTAGGTTCGCAATAACTGGAAGACGACCGATAAACTCCGGAATTAAACCGAATCTTAAAAGATCCTCTGGTAAAACGTGAGATAAAACATGCTTCTCATTTACATCAGCATTTTTCTTCTCAGCACCAAATCCAATTACTTTCTCACCAAGGCGACGTTTAATAATAGGCTCGATGCCATCAAACGCTCCACCACAAATGAATAGGATGTTCGTTGTATCAATTTGAATAAACTCTTGATGCGGGTGCTTACGACCACCTTGAGGTGGAACGCTTGCTACAGTACCTTCTAAAATTTTCAGAAGTGCCTGCTGTACGCCTTCACCAGATACATCACGTGTAATTGATGGATTTTCGGACTTACGTGCCACTTTATCAATCTCATCAATATAAATGATTCCTTTTTCCGCTTTCTCTACATCATAATCAGCTGCTTGGATTAATTTTAGTAAGATGTTTTCTACATCTTCCCCTACATATCCAGCTTCTGTTAAAGATGTTGCGTCCGCGATCGCAAATGGAACATTTAAAATACGCGCTAATGTTTGTGCCAATAATGTTTTACCACTACCAGTTGGCCCAATAAGTGAAATATTACTCTTCGCCAATTCTACATCATCAATTTTGCTGTTAGAATTAATGCGTTTGTAATGGTTATATACCGCTACCGCTAGTGCTTTTTTCGCGTTATCTTGTCCGATGACATACTCATCTAAGATTTCACGAATTTCTACCGGTTTCGGTACATCTTTGAATTCTACTTCTTCGTCCTTCGCAAGCTCCTCTTGTACAATTTCAGTACAAAGCTCGATACACTCGTCACAAATGTAAACACCTGGACCTGCAACTAGCTTTCGAACTTGCGTTTGTGTTTTACCACAGAAAGAACATTTTAATTGACCTTTTTCATCATTAAATTTAAACATATTTTCACACCCCTTACAAAGTGCTAACCTCTTGCCTTCGTATGTACACGATAAATGTATCGTATGTAAATACATATTATGTCACTACGTGGCGAGAAATACAAATAATATGACTAGTTATGTACAAACAAAAAAATTTTAAAACTTTTGAAATATGTATATTCGACTTACAAAGGAACTTTTCCTTCTTCATCGAAAAGTTTTATAAATATATTTCTATATTTATAAAACAAGGCACGATTAAAATCGCGCCTTGTTATTTTATTATGCAGCGTTGTCTACTAAGAAGTCTACAGCTTTACGCACTTTAAGATCTTCAGATAAAGCGTCTACGCTTCCAAGAGCTTGCTTGATAGCGTCTACTGGCATACCGTACATTTCAGCCATTTTTTCAACTTCTGCAGTTACTTCTTCTTCAGTAACTTCGATGTTTTCAGCTTCAATGATAGCTTCAAGAACAAGATTGATTCTTACACGTTTTTGTGCATCCTCTTTCATTTGCTCTTTTAATTTGTCAGCGTCAGTACCTGTGAATTGGTAGTAAAGCTCAAGGTTCATACCTTGTTGGCTTAAACGTTGCTCGAATTCACGAACCATACGATCTAACTCAGTGTCGATCATAGCTTCTGGAATGTCGATTTCAGCGTTAGCAGCAGCTAATTCTACTACTTCGTCACGTACTTTGTGCTCAGCTTCGTGCTTTTTGCCTTCTTCTAAGTTTGTACGAAGTTTTGTTTTTAATTCATCAAGAGTTGCAACTTCTTCGTCAGCATCTTTAGCGAACTCGTCGTTTAACTCAGGAAGTTCTTTTGTTTTGATTTCGTGAATTGTTACTTTGAATGTTGCTGGTTTACCAGCTAATTCAGCAGCATGGTACTCTTCTGGGAATGATACTTCAACTTCTTTAGAATCACCAGATTTAAGACCAATTACTTGCTCTTCGAAACCTGGGATGAAAGTACCAGAACCGATTGCAAGAGAATAGTTTTCGCCTTTTCCGCCTTCAAATGCTTCGCCATCAACGAAACCTTCGAAGTCGATTACAGCTGTATCACCATCTGCAACAGTTCCTTCTTCTTTAACAACTAGTTCAGCTTGACGCTCTTGTAAAGCTTTTACTTCGTTCTCTACATCCTCGTCAGTTACAGTTGTTTCAACTTTTTCTACTGCTAAACCTTTGTAATCACCTAATTTAACTTCAGGTTTTACAGTAACTTTTGCAGTGAAAATTAAGTTTTGGCCTTTTTCGAATTTCTCGATGTCAATCTCTGGATGAGCAACTGGGAAGATACCAGCTTCATCGATTGCTTCACCGTATGCTTTTGGTAAGATGATATCTAAAGCATCTTGGTATAAAGATTCAATACCAAAGCGTTGTTCGAATAATGGACGAGGCATTTTTCCTTTACGGAAACCTGGTACATTAATTGTTTTTACTACTTTTTTGAATGCAGCGTCGATAGAGTTATTTACTTCTTTAGCATCAACTTCGATTGTTAAAACGCCAACGTTACCTTCTAATTTTTCCCATTTTGTAGACATTTATTCTTTCCCTCCAACTATAATAATGTATGCACATACCTCTATAGATTAAGATTTTTATTATCTCTTTTTTGAAATAACAAATGTACAAATAATCCTCTAGCAAAAGCTTTCAGATACAATGTTCCAATCTACTAATTGCCTAAAAGACAACTACGGTATATTTTGTTCGAGACTAATATGAAACATATTAAGTAAGAGAATTATACTCCTCTTCTCTTACAAACAGGCAGATTTCTGCCTTTTGCAACCCTTACATTATAACATAGAATGTGCTCGTTTCAATAACTGAACGATTCTTTTTCATAATTATACGGGCAAATACCCTTCTCTTTCAATGCGCAGTAACCATTGATAGGCAATATGGAATTCCTCAAACTCAATATTGTATGCTGTCATAAGTTCTTCTTCATCAATAGCCAATCCGAAACGCTTTCTTCCAATTCTCTCTAAGACGGCAGCCCAAATTTCTACTTTGTCCATTAATAGAGGGAATGGGAAAATGCTAATTTGTAATTCTTTCCAGTATGTAACCATCGCATCAAATATATCTGGATAATTTTGCTCTAATCGGTTTGAGAATTTATGTATAATTTTATCGGATTGCTCCTCATTATGACCCGTAAATGCTGGAATCACCTTTATCGTATTTCCAAACTTCTCTACTTCTATCTCTTCTTCTATTTGATTTTCTACCATTTTATACAAAATAGAAGTTTTTAAATAAGGGTGCTGATCTTCGTCTATTAAAAATTTCTTTAAAGTAGGAAGTGCGAGATCCAGGTCTTTTAACGAAAGTTTCTGAATCACTCTTAGCTTTTGACCAAAGTTTTCTCCAAAAAGCCCCTCGGTAAATTCTTCTAATTCAAAATTCGAATCCACTAGCGGTATATCTTCTTCATTCAGCATCCCTTGCGCAAACAAAGCAAGCTGCGCCAATTTTTCCTTTTGCTCAGGAATTATATCTTTCGTTTGCAAAACTTCCTCAACAGTTTCGATGACACCTTCATAATCATTTGTTTGAACTAAAATAGTTACATACGTTTCAAGAATATCACCAAATAATACAGCTCCTGTTTCAAGCAACTGCTCACATTTTTCTTTCGCTTCTTCCATACGTTTTAATTCTAGCAAACAAATAACTGAAGCTAATTCTGTTTGTTCCGTTTCTGCATTATACTGACGTAATATTTCAAAGCAGCGCAATGCATCTTCGAATTCCCGCTCTTTCAACGCTAAAAAACCTTTATCAATATAGCGTTCTGATAGTTGCGGAAACAATACGACCGTATTTTCTTTTTTATCCATACGTCCGCCTCTTTTTCTAGGTTTTAATGATCTTCAAAGTAAATATATCAAATGCGTAATGAGAACACAACATTCCAAAATTATTTATTTGAAATATAGGAATATTCTATTTTTGTAACAAAAAAGCAACAAACTTTTAAATGAAATTCATTTTTCACAAACAAAAACCCTCAGCAACAGAAGCAGAGGATTCATCATTAATGGAAAGCTTTTATAATTGTGGGGTATATAACAAGGGTAATAATTTGGAGAAAAATAATTGCCATAACAATCATGCTAAAATAGAAGATCGGTTTACTTCGCTTCATCAAAAACATAATAATAAGCATCGTACAAGCAAACAAACTTAAAAAGAACAAACTTGTTGTCGAACTAAGTATACCACTCGGGACAAAGAACAATAAAACTACACTACAAGTACCTATAATTCCAAATAACCATTCCATTCATTCACTCATTCCCTTTCCCTCTCATGGCAGTTTTTTCTACGCTACTAAATGTTTTACAACATCAATTACATATGTTAATTTTTCATACGCCACAAACCCAAAAGCTACTGTTAAACCCGTTACGATTAACCCTTTCATCATCTCTTCCTCCTCATGTATCGTTGTTATCTTCATTATATAGGATTAGTAATTTGTTACCATCGAACTTCCTTACACTTACCTTACAGAATTGTAAGATTTCAAAACAAATAAAAAAACACCTCATGTAACTAGAAGCGAATTCACGGAATTTCTCTATAATCATTTGCAAAATTAACTTTTTTCTCTTGCTGATTTTTCGGAGAATCCACTCTTAAACTAATGGATTTATTAAATGATTTAGGATCGAAATAATAACATAGATCAGTTTGAGGACAATATATGCAATACACATCTATTTCTTCTTTATTCACTTCTTTTGTGGCGACTCCATTTGCCGTAGAATAACTAGAGCGGAATCTTACTTCAAGTATCCCACGTGGATTCAATTCTCTATATTTAACTTGCACCCTCTTAAACAATCCATCTTTGTACACTACAAGATCAAATGGAGAATGTTCTGTTTGTGGTGTTAAAATCATATATCCTTTTTCATACAAGTCAACTTGAGCTTTTAAAACTGCTAAATCTCCTTTTGTTTTTGTATGATGGTGCACTTTTACTCAACACCTTTTTACATATTTTCAAAATAATATTCGTTACTTTTCTTAACTTACCTTCAAATATTTTCGGATTACAAGAAAACAATTTATTAAAATCATGATATTATATTTTTGTACAATTAAGAATTTATTTTATAAGGGGGATTATATATGTTCAAAAAAATGGCTGCTGATGTTTTAGGATTAAGCGATGTAGGTTCTGTCATTACACCAAAAGATTATGATAAGGTTGATGCTGATGATTACGTGATGCATGAAGATGGGGAGAAAATTTACTTTCTTATTAAATCAAAATCGGATGAATATTGTTTCACAAACAAAGGATTAATTCATCTAGATGGTACAAGTGCCACAAGCAAAAAACGTACATTACGCCGCTTTAGCTATAGTAAATATCAAATTAAAAACGTCGCACTCGAAACTGCAGGAACGATTGATTTAGATGTAGAAATTAAATTTCAAATGGGAGATGAGCATTACTCAATTGATGTTCATAAAAAACATATTGAAGAATTAAAAGATTTATATAAGGCTCTTCTTAAAATCGAAGAAATTTCATACGACAACGACATTACATTGCAGTATGCACATAAAAGTTTAGATATGGCATCTAACGCTTTCAGCCGTATTTCAAATGCACAAGTAAATTTAGCAGAACAGTTTAAAGAAATGAACGATATCGCCTTTAACTGGCTTGTTGATACGAAGAAACAATATAACGTGAAAGATTATGGTTTTGTCTTTGAAAAGTTTATTAATAACTAATTTAAAACAAACAAAAAACCTTGTTATCAAAAGATAACAAGGTTTTCTTAGCGTCCCAGGAGAGATTCGAACTCCCGACCGTACGCTTAGAAGGCGTATGCTCTATCCGGCTGAGCTACTGGGACATGGAGCGGGTGAAGAGAATCGAACTCTCGACCAGAGCTTGGAAGGCTCTTGTTTTACCACTAAACTACACCCGCATATGTTATTTTATTTTTCATCGTTAGCGCCGTTGCCCTATCGACAATATTTATTATATTCATAACTACTTATAAAGTCAATACTTTTTTAAAAGAGGATAATTTTTCTTATCCTCTTTTAAAAATTGCTTGTTCCACCAGCTGTCCGTCTAATGTTTCAAAACGAACTTCTATATGATTTTCATCCATTTCTAATAAAGCGAAAGTTTTTTCCACACGAGAGCGCGGGAGCAAAATACTTCCTGGATTAATAAATAAAATCCCATCAATTAATTCTGCCCCTAATACATGAGAATGTCCAAAGCATGCTACTTGCGCTCCTACTTCTTCTGCATGATACGCTAACGTTTGTAACGTCATTTTCACATTATGACGATGACCGTGTACAACTAAGAAACGAATTCCATCTACATCAGTTACAATTTCACCTTGAAAGTTAGCATAATCACAATTCCCTTTTACAACATGGAAACCTTGCAGCTCTTCGTGAGCAGGCGTTAGCTCTGAATCACCACAATGAATCATGACATCTACTTTCCCTTCGTACTTCTCTTTTAACTGCTGTAATTCCTTCACAGAGCTATGACTATCGCTTACGATTAAAGCTTTCATCAATCTCTCTCCCTTATTCTTCTAAAAACCATTCTGGGATTTTTTCTTCTAATTTACGAAGAGCACGCCCGCGGTGACTAATCGTATTTTTCTCATCTGAGCTTAGCTCCGCCATCGCTTTTTTATATTCTTCTACATAAAAAATCGGATCGTATCCGAAACCATTTTCCCCGCGGCGCTGTTCTAAGATTTTTCCTTCGCACGTTCCGTTTACAATAACCGGCTCTTTATCAGCTTCAGGGAAAGCAACTGCTAGCGCACAGTAAAAACGAGCTGTACGTTTTTCTAAATCGACGTCGGTTAACCCTTGTAACACCTTATCTATATTCGCCTGATCATCTTTCGGCTCTCCAGCAAAACGAGCTGAATATACACCTGGTTTCCCGTTTAGGGCATCTACAATAAGACCAGAGTCATCCGCAATTACGATGGAATTCAACTGTCTACTAAGACTGTCCGCTTTTAAAATTGCGTTTTCTTCAAATGTTTCACCAGTTTCTTCGACTTCTTCAATATGAGGAAAATCGTGTAAAGATTTCACTTCTAAGTCAAATCTCTCAAATAACTCAGCAAACTCACGTACTTTCCCAAGATTTTTCGTCGCTACAACAACTTGCTTCATATTTTCCACCTCTACTCTATATGAGATACGATGTCACCTAATGCTTCTTTTTGCTTTTCAACAAGTTGGAAAATCCCTTGTTCAGCAGCATCAAGTAATTCATTTAATTCAGCTCTGCTAAACGTCGCTTCTTCTCCAGTTCCTTGTATTTCAACAAACTGACCTTTTCCAGTCATAATAACGTTCATATCAACGTCTGCTTTAGAATCTTCAGCATAATTTAAATCTAAAACAACACCTTGTTCTTCAACAATACCTACTGACGTTGCGGCTAAATAATCTTTCACCGGAATTTTAGATACTTTGTCTGCTTGCAATAATTTTTCAAAAGCTAATACCATCGCTACATAAGCACCTGTAATAGAAGCTGTTCTCGTTCCGCCATCCGCTTGAATTACATCACAGTCAATCCAAACAGTTCTTTCGCCAAGCGCTTCTAAATCAACAACCGCACGTAATGCTCGTCCAATTAAACGCTGGATTTCCATTGTACGCCCTGTTACTTTCCCTTTACTTGACTCCCTGATTGTACGTTGCCCTGTCGCACGTGGAATCATTGAGTATTCTGCTGTTACCCAGCCTTTTCCTTCTCCACGCATAAACGGCGGTACACGCTCTTCAATTGTCGCTGAACAAATTACCTTTGTATCCCCAACTTCAATTAGTACCGATCCCTCTGGATGTTTTAAATAATTTGTATGAATATGTATATGGCGTAGCTCTGCTTGTCCTCTACCATCTACTCGCATAAAAATAACCCCCTCATAAATACTCTCATTAGTATAGCCAAATTTAAATGTACGATATGTATAACAATAAAAGAAGGGGAACTCAAAAAGCAATTCCCCTTTCTTACATAAGTATATCAAATTATTCACGATTAAAAACTACCTGTATTTACGTTTTGTGGACGATTGACAGGTTTTATTAACTTTTCACCTTTCTCGTCCGTAAGGTTCGCTTTCCCATTCACTTCAATAGAAACATTTTTCACACCTTGTTTTTCCGTTAAAGATAAGACCAACGATTTCAATACGTAATTTGAAATCATACTTTTGTCTTGGTTCACAAATATATTTTCATTAAAGTTTAATGTAACATTTCCGTTCTCCACTTTCGGATTCGTAATAAGCTTAACTCCCGGATTAAAATCATTTAGTAACGAACCGTGAATCGGACCTTTTACAAGCTCATTCACAATTGCCGAGTAATCATTTTCTTTTCCTTCTGCAACGCGTCTTGTTACCGGTACGTAATATTGCTGCTTATTATTATTTTGTGCCATAAAGTAAAGTGTAACCGGTTTTGTATTCGTTACATCTGCTACTTGTTCATCATCAAAGTTAATTCCATTCGCACGACTTACACCTTCACCAAGCGGTGTACCCGCAACAGGCATCTTCGCTAACTTTTCACCATTTATTTGGAACTGCACTTGTTTTATTTCTGTAAATTGAGTCAAAGTCCACGCTACTGATTCAATAATTTGACGCTCTTCTTCTTTTGAATAATTTTTCATTTCTTTAGAGAAATCAATTACTGCTGTCCCGCCCTTTTTCAAATTTAAGGTCATCGTTGTATTTGCTGGAAGGACTGCTCGAAATCCATTCGGCAATAAATTTGTGACTGGTCCATCTTTCACAAGATACTCTAACGTTTGCTGTACAACTTCATTTACTTTCGGAGTAGGCATTGCAATAGTTTGCGGTACGACATATCCATTTTTATCAACGAGGTATAACTCTCTATTTATTGTTTGCCCTTGTTTATCTTTTTTAGCTGTTTCTTTCTTTTCACCTTCTGTATACGTAACTTTTTTTGGCGGATCAATTTGTTCTGTCGCTTTCTCTTGATTTAACAAGCCACACCCTGATAATAAAATCGCACTCACAGTAGCACCAACAACCCATTTAAAAGTGGATTTAGGCATGCCATTCCCCCCTAAAATCTAAGTTTGTACTATTATGTATACGAGCTGTTTCATATTTTAGAACAGGCTATAGCCACTTACACAGAAAAAACCCCTGATTTCTCAGGAGTTCTCTTATATGAGTCTACTATTATTCTGTTTCTAAATTAATATGCTTCACATTTTCAATCGGCTGACCGAACCACTTTGATGCAATTTCTTTGAACAGACCTATTTTACCAGTCGTTAAGAAGAGATGATCACTTTGTTCTTCTCCCTCATTTAACATCTTACTATGGTATAAAATCGTGCTTACCTCACGCGCTGTTTCATCACCCGAACTAATTAATTGTACTTGATCCCCCATTACCTTTTTAATAACAGGACCTAAAATCGGATAATGTGTACACCCTAAAATAAGTGTATCAATGTCAGTACTTTTCAACGGTTGCAACGTTTCTCTTACAACTTCATACGCCATTTCACTTTCGAAATTCCCACTCTCTACAAGCTCAACGAAAGGTGGACAAGCTAAACTTTCTACCATAACACGGTTATTAATAGACTTTAGCGCCTCTTCATAGGCACCACTTTTTACTGTTCCAATCGTTCCAATAATCCCAACATGATACGTATTTGTCACTTTTAAAGCTGTACGTGATCCTGGATGAATAACTCCAACTACTGGAATTGGTAATTGTTTCTGCATTTCTTCTAATACAACCGCAGTTGCTGTATTACACGCAATAACTAACATTTTGATATTTAAATCTAATAAATGCTCCGTCATTTCCCACGTAAATTGACGCACTTCTTCACGAGAACGCGGACCATAAGGGCAACGTGCTGTATCTCCTAAATATATAATACGCTCTTTCGGCAACTGACGAATTAATTCCTTCGCTACTGTTAAACCGCCCACTCCTGAATCAATAACACCGATCGCTCTATTCAACTTAATCACCCGTTTTCTCATTCATCATCTTATTTTATCCCGCGTTAACGGGCAGTAAAACTCCCGATTGGTTCAACTAATAATCAGTGGGGGATGAACACCCCCCCCACTGATTAAAGTTTCACTTTATGTTTATCAGTATATTTTACACACTTTAAGTTCGCTAACTTAAAATGCCCCTGTATAAAATTTTTCATTTGTACCTGTATAGACCAGGACCTTTTTTTATTTTGCTCCTTTTTTTCATAATTTGCAAGACAGAAAAATAACCGACCTTCTATATTAATATCTTCATTCATACTTTCTTCATCGTGCTATCTTTTTCTGAAAAGAAGACACTCCAATTAACAAGAAAAAGTGAGCTGAAATTAAAGCTACAATCATATATAGCATGAAACAAACAGAAAAATAGCCGACTCCTTGTATAAGAGTCGGCTATTTTTCTTATCGTTTGAGCATGCCAAGAAGCTCACCTACTACTTGCGCATGCTATAGTTCTTATCTCCAACGCCACGCAATCGTTGCATCTTCCATATGAATAGCAGGAATATTAATCCCTAAATATCGTCGCTCACCCTCATCAAAAACGGACCAATTTTCGTCATCTAGAAATTCACGGTCTATGCTTTCAACATCAAACGTACTCTCTTCATCTACCATCTCGCGAAAATAGTTTTGAAATGGTTTACTATTCTCGTATAAACGAATTGTTCCATACATCCATGGCATTTCTCCAAAAACATCTTTAATTTCGCCTATCTCCATATCCTTAAAATACAATTTCATATTTGCACCTTCTTATTCATGAATGATAAAGATATCTATCTTGAATACCTTATCACGTTATAAAATAGTTATTTTTAACGCTTTCCGAGCATTTTACCGAAATCATTATATGTTTCCATCACTGTACCTGATGGTTTATCCAACTCTAAATATGTACCGTCAGATAAGTTTTTACCAAACCACGCAATAAAGGGTTCTTCCTTCAAACATATCTTCTATCTCCAAATCTGAAATACCTGCTTTTTAAGTTCAAGAACCTTTTCCACTTCAATGGTTCACTTCAAAATATAAACAGAAAAATAGCCGACTCCTTATATAAAAGTCGGCTTCTTCTATTATAGTTCGAGCTCTCCCATGCGAAGAAGCTCAACAACTGCTTGTGAACGTCCTTTAACCCCTAGCTTTTGCATTGCGTTTGAGATGTGGTTGCGTACTGTTTTTTCACTTATAAAAAGTTCACCTGCAATTTCCTTCGTCGTTTTATCTTGAACGAGTAATTCAAATACTTCTCTTTCTCTCTTTGTGAGTAACGGTTTAGATTGATACGCTTTTTCCTTCAACTGGTATAACCCTCCTTGCTTAAGCCAGAGCTGTATATGTGTAAGTTGGGTGTTTATTTAGTCAAGATATTGTATGAACGAAATGTGCAGGTGGTGAATGAAAATGGGCTTTATTTCTTATGTTATTTTAGACTTTTATACAGTGCGCACACTCTTTTTATCCACTTATTTTCCAGTACGCCATATTTGTTCCAGCAATATACTTACAACAGTACCTACAAACAAACCATTACCAAATATATATTGCATAACAGAAGGCAATGATTGAAGTGCTCCAGACGGTAAAAACATAATGCCGCAGCCAAACAATACCGCAACTCCTAAGATCGTTACATTCCGTTCGCTAAGTGGCACTTGTTTTATATTATGAAATCCAATCCCAATAAGCTGCACGAACGAGGCCATTAATACCGCAGATGCGACCGCGGATGGCAGAGAGGCTAAGTAGCGGATAATACTTGGAAATAGCGACATAACGACTAATAGTACACATGCAAATAAGAATGAACGCATGTACTTTTGATTTGTTAAACGTATGAAACCTGCCGTTGCTGGTAATGGAACGACACCTACAGTTGAAAATACGGAGGAAATTATATGCGAAATCCCTCCGATCCACGTACCATCCTTCAACTGTTTTTGTTCAATAGCCGCTTTATGAATGGTAGCTTGATTAATCGCTATAATAGCTGCCACTGTATTTGAAACTAAAATACATACCATAACGAAACTGGATACAGCCATACCTGTATTCCATTTTGGAAGTCCCCAAGCAAATATATGTGGAAGTTGCACAAAATGAGTTACTTGAGATGGAATCGTCACTTTTCCTGCAATCAAAAAAATAATCCACCCACTAATTAGTCCTATTAAAACCGCATAACTTTTAACAAAACCTTTTCCAAAATTGGAGAGTATGACCACGAACAAAAAGATGCCAAAAGCGATCAACGCTGTAAATCCATCGATTTGAGAAACAGTAGCTGTAATTCCTAACATCCCTTTTAAAAACACACCACTTAATTGCAAACATAATAGAAGCAAGAACGTCCCTGTCACGAGCGGCGTAAATAAAAATAAAATACGTTCTATAAAACCAGTTAGCCCTAATCCTATTAAAATAACTCCCGCAACCATCATCCCTAATTCTAAAATTTGCAACGTACTATGTAATTGATCTTGCCCTACAGTTGCATAAGCTAGTACGGTAAATACACCAACCCAAGATCCAGCTGGTCCATCAGCAATCGGAAGTTTATGTCCAATCCATCCTTGTAAAAAAGAAGATATACCAACTACGAAAAACGTACGCTGCATTAAATAAAATACTTCTTCCATCGTAAGATGAAATAATCCGCCAACGACAATTGGTAGCGCGATTGAGTTCGCTAATAAAAAAATAAACCATTGCAAAGTTCCCATAATATGATTTTGATTATGTTGATTGTCCAAACTTTTCATCCCTTCTAGCTTTCCTATAAGGAAGTATAGCGTTATCCTGTTTCTACGGAATACAAAAGAAGAGTTCTATTTTCACAATTAGAACCCTTCTAAAAACATCTAAACGATTCCTCTATACAAGATTATCAGATTTCACTTGATCTAAATCCCCTATAACAACATTCCCTTTATACATAACTACACTCTTCTCTGTTTGACGAGCCACTGCTTCCGCGGCGCATGTTGCATTCGTCAAGACAAAACTTGCCTCATCTCCTACATTTGGCCATAATCTCTTGCCTTCATCGTTTAGCGTAGCTTTCCCTCCAGTAATAAAACGAAGAGCTTTCCCTAAAGACCTTTCATCACTCCAACCAAATCGTTCTGCCAATCGATTTACCTTTTGAAGCATATCACCTGTGCCGAACGGAGACCAATGATCTGTAATACTATCATTTCCTAATGAAACTTTAACACCTTTTTTATCTAGTAACGGAATTGGGATTACTTGTTTACCGATTGGAACGGTTGAAGTGATATCAATCTTTAATGCTGCTAGTCTTTCTGCCACTTCTTCAGCTTCTTTATCAGTAACGCCACCAAGTCCAAGCGCATGACTAATTGTTACACGACCTTGCCATCCTGCTTCTTCCGTTAGACTTGCCAATCTCTTCATTGTAAACGTTCCAAGATTATTCGCATCGTGCAAATGAATATCAACATCCGCATTAAACTCTACCGCAATGTCCATAATCGTATGTAATGATTTTTCAATATCATTATCTACTGTAGCTGGGTCCACTCCGCCAACTAATTGTGCGCCCATACGCATCGCATCCTTCACAAGTTGCATAGAATTACTGCGCAATAATCCATGTTGCGGAAAAGCAACTATTCTACCAGACAACCGATCTTTATATGTTTCTAAAGCCGCTAACGTCGCCTCTAAATTACGAAGTCCAATAACCGGATCCACATTACAATGCGTTCTAATATTTGTTGCGCCATTTCGAAGCAATAACTCTAGCATATTTTCCGCCCTGTCTTGAGCAGTTGCTAATTGCTTTGGTAAAATCGTTTTTTCTTCGTTAAAACGTGTAAAAATATTTTCTGCTGGCATACAAGCTTTCCAAGGCCCACTATAATATGTTTTATCAATATGAATATGCATCTCTTCAAAAGCTGGTAAAACTAATAAACGATTAGCATCAAAAGTTAACGTTCCTTCCTCTTGGGCGATTCCCGATATAATTCTTTTAATTCTTCCATCTTCAATAAGAAGACTGCATATCTCAGTTTCCGTTTGTGAAATTTTCGCTTCTTCATATGTATAACCTGTTTCAAGCTTTACATTAGTCAACCAATACAATGTCATTACTATTTCCCCACCTTATAATAGAAAATACGTCACACCCTCATTTTCATTTTAATACCGACTGAAAATTAAGACAATTAATACGCTATATTGTCCCTTCACAAAAAAATGTAATATAACCTAATGGTCTTCTCATAAATTTCCATATAGAATAAAAGTACACTGTATCACTCATACATAACAGCGGTGATATGAAAAGGAGAGGATCATAATATGTCGAAGAGGTTATATAAATCCGAAACTGACAAAATGTTATTTGGTATATGCGGTGGTTTAGGAGAATATTTTGATATTAGTTCTACTCTCATTCGTATTATTTGGGTCATTGCTATTTTATGTTTTGGAACGGGTTTTTTAGTTTATCTCATTTGTTTATTACTCATGCCACGTTCTTACTAATATTATCCTGATTAGCAATACTCCTTTCACTATACTTAAGCAGAACATACAAATTGAAAAAACGCCTATAGAATCTTTTCTATAGGCGTTTTTTCATGAAGAATATTTCATCGTTAAATGTAATACCGCCACTTCATCCTCTTCATTTTTATAACTATGTTTCTTATTCGCTTCAAATTGAATGGAATCAAACTCATTTAGCAGGTACACATCGTTCTCCACTTGAATAGAAACTTTCCCTTTCATTACTGTTACAAGCTCAATTGCTCCTTCATGATGAGCTTCAGGTTCATATATACTATCCGCTCTTAAACAAGCTCGGTGCATTTCCATCCCCGTTTCTTTCGTATACCGGAACATTGTTTCTAAGTGCCACGCTTGTCCTACATCTACTGCAAAGCCTTCTCCGCAGCGCGCAACAGCTACAGGCTCTCCAACAACCATCAATCTCGATAAAGGGATTGATAACCCTTTCGTAATTTTCCAAATGACAGCTAATGTTGGATTCGTTTCACCTCTTTCGATCTTTCCTAGCGTTAATTTACTAACACCTGTCTTTTGGGCTAAATCTTCTAAACTTAATTTTTGTTCATTTCGAATTTGTCTTAATAACTGACCTACTTGCTGAATTACTTCTTTTGTTTGCATATCTTCATTTTCTTTCATATATAAAAACCACCTTAAAATATAAAATAGTTTACTTTTATTCTCTTTAAGTATATTATACTATACATAAATGCTCAATCCCGAAAGGAGTGCCATACTTCATGCGCGCAATATTACTAGGTCTTTTATCATCGGCCTTTTTTTCTGCAACCTTTATTATTAACAGAGCAATGAATGTATCTGGAACAAGCTGGGCTTGGACTGCTTCCTTCCGTTTTCTATTTGCTCTCCCTATTTTATTCCTTATCGTTTTATTTCGCAAAAACTTAGGCGTTTTATGGGAAGAATTAAAAAAACATCCATTTGTATGGATCGGGTGGGGCTCGGTCGCTGGCATCGGCTTCTATTCTTTATTAAGTTTCGCAGCTGTTTTTTCTCCAGCTTGGCTCGTTGCTGGAACTTGGCAAGTTACGATATTAGCAGGTTTACTACTATCACCATTATTTTTCGTTAAAATAGAAACGAAATCAGGTACAAAACTTGTACGTGGAAAAATTCCACTTCGCAGTTTATATGTAGCATTATTTATTTTACTTGGTGTAATTTGTATGCAAGCGACTGCAGCAGGTCATATTACAATGACTCAGTTCATCTCGGGATTTTTACCTGTCGTATTAGCAGCTTTCTTATATCCGTTCGGTAACCGAAAAATGATGGAACTTGTTGGCGGGCGTCTTGATACATTCCAACGTGTATTAGGAATGGCAATCGGAAGTCTCCCTATTACAATTCTACTTGCTATATATGGATTTTCCACTACTGGTATTCCATCGTCAAGTCAAATGCTTCAAGGGTTTTTGTTAGCATTATGTTCCGGAGTTATTGCGACGATGACATTTTTCTTTGCTACCGACTTAGCAAAAGACAATCTTGCTTTACTTGGAGCTGTTGAAGCAACACAAGCTGGAACGATGGTCTTTACTGTGCTTGGTGAGATTATTTTCTTAAATGGCTCATTCCCTAGTGGTCTGTCACTGATTGGGATGATTATTATAATGTTAGGAATGATCGTAAATAGTGTTTTAAACCGCTCTGTTCCAGTCATTAAACAAAAAAAATCAGCATAAAAATAGATATGGTTCTTCTTCATAGAACCATATCTATTTTTATTGTCTCCCTATTTCGCCTTATCAGAATAGTATTTCATTGGCTGTTTATACTAAAACCTATGTTATAATACGTTTCATGTGCATTATTAGGAGGTAAATTATGTTAAAAAAAGCAATTGCTGAATTTATTGGTACATTTGTACTTGTATTATTCGGAACTGGAGTAGCTGTCATTGGCGGCGGAATTGAAGGAATTGGAACATTAGGTATCGCTATGGCTTTCGGATTATCTATCGTGGCTATGGCATATAGCATTGGAACAATTTCTGGATGTCATATTAACCCAGCGGTATCAATCGCTATGTTCATTAACAAAAGAATGAACGCTATGGAACTTAGCTATTATTTATTAGCTCAAATTTTAGGTGGTTTATTAGGAACTGCAACATTAGTAACAATTTTACGATCTGCTAAATTACCTTTAGATAATTTAGGACAAAATAGTTTTGGAACTCTTGGTTTATCAGGAGCATTTTTAGTTGAATTCATTTTAACTTTCGTATTTGTTTTAGTTATCGTTGCTGTAACAGGTAAAAAAGGAAGTTCTTCTTTAGCTGGATTAGTAATTGGTTTCACATTAGTATTAATTCACTTATTAGGTATTCCGTTAACTGGAACATCTGTTAACCCAGCTCGTAGTATCGCACCAGCTCTATTCGCTGGCGGAGAAGCAATTTCTCAACTATGGGTGTTCATCGTTGCCCCAATTCTTGGTGGTATCGTAGCAGCTGTTGTAGGAAAGTGTATTTTAAATACTGAAAAATAGAATTTTCAATATTTCCGAATAAAAAAAGGCGAGCCCTCATCATGAGGAAGCTCGCTTTTTTATTCTTTAATTTTCGACTTTAAATTTGTAACTAACTGCTGAACCGTTACATTTGCAAGTACGTTTTCCATCGCTTCTTGCGATTGTATTAAAACAATCTCTAATACCGATTGAATATTAGCTCCTACTGGACATTCAATGTTGGGATTTTCATGGAAAGAAAATAGATGTCCTTCTTCTACAACTTCCACAGCTTTATATACATCAAGTAATGTAATTTCATCTAAATCACGAGCAAGTGTCGTACCACCTTTACCAGCTTGTACATCAACAAGTCCTGCTCTCTTCAACATTCCTGTAATGCGACGAATCACAACTGGATTTGTATTCACACTACCAGCAATCCATTCAGAGGTACAGCGAGAGTTTCGATCTATTGCAAGTAACGTTAACATATGAACACCTACTGTAAAACGACTACTAATTCCCATCTGCACACCCTCCTTTTTATTCATTCTATTAAAAGACGACTCTTGTTATTATATACTATTTTTAATTTATACATAAAGAAAAAGCATGATTCCATTAGAAAATCATGCTTTTCTCCTATTAGTGACGCTTTATAAATTTCGCTAAATCTTTAAATTTCACTTTGTCGGAGTAGTTCATTACACCGTTTACATAGATACGGCTTGTAACAGCACTTAATATACCAATTGTCGCTAAAAGAACCGCCATTGTTATCGTAATTTCTAACATACCAGCTTCACCAGCCACAAAGCGTGAGAATGTAATCATCGGGGTGAAGAACGGAACGTAAGAACTTACAACAACAACAGTACTATTTGGATCACCTAGCGATTTAATACTTATAAAGAATGCTGCCATTATTAAAATAGACACTGGCAAAATAACACCTTGTAAATCCTCAGTCCTAGAGACAACCGCACCAGCAGCCGCATACATCATCGCATAAAGGAAATATCCTGTAACAAAATAAATAAGGAACATACCGATAACTTGTGCATCTATCTTTGTAAAATCAATTGGTGCTCCAAATAATGAACCATTTTCTAAATCTACCCATCCTAGTAACCAAGGAACCAAGTAACCACATGCCAATACGGCAAGTTGTAATAACGCCGTTGAAACAACCGCTAAGATTTTTGCATACATCATCGTCAGTGGTTTTACTTTCGGAATCATAACTTCCATAACGCGAGAAGCTTTTTCAGAAGCTATATTCATCGCAATTGTACTTCCGAACATGATAATAAACATATACAAAGCAAATGTAAAGAAATATGCAATTCCTGCGGAAGCAGAACGATCTTTTATCGCTTCTTGTTTCACAGAAATTTCGGTTTGCAATTGCTGTGCAATTTCCGGTGAAACATTATGTTTAGCAATTGTTACTGCTGTATATTGCGCTTTTAAATAACTAGCTATAATTGTAGAAGTTGTTTCACTAGGTAACTTATTAAACATATACGTAACCTCTGGAACTCCATTCTTTTCGGTTACATGAAATAAACCATCCATTTCGCCATCTTCTACTTGTTTATGCAGTTTATCAAAATCACCCTTTGAACCAACCGTTATTTTTGCTGATGGCAATAGCTTATTTAGCTCTTCTTTTTGTACTTTGTATGTGGAACTCTCTACTACAACTGCAATTTTATCTTTATCCTTATTTTTATCATCGCCTGAAGTAAAATGATTAAATGCAAAAATCCCAAACACAACCAAAAATAAAATCGCACTCGTAATTAATGATTTTTTAGATAAAAACGCTTCCCTAAAATAAAATGAAAATACATGATAAAATTTACGCATCTTTATTTCGCCCTCTCTACAAAGATTTCGTTCAACGTTGGCTCTAGCATTTTAAATTGTCGTAAGCTAATACCTTGTTCTTGCAATTGTTGCAAAATCTTTAGAGCTTCTGCATCGTCTTGTACTTTTACATAAAGAAGGCCTTGTTGTTTTTCATACGGGACATGTATAGCTTCTAATCCCTTTTCATTCTCTGCTATATCTTCAATCGTTAAATTACGAAAACCGTATTCCTTCTTAATATCACTTAACTGTCCTTTTACGACTGCTTCACCCTTTTTCAAAATACATACATGCTGGCAAAAAGCCTCTACTTGCTCCATACGATGACTTGATAAAATAATTGTCTTTCCACTCTGCACTTGTTCTTCAATAATGCTAGCTAACATTCCCGCATTAACTGGATCAAGTCCGCTAAATGGTTCATCCAAAATAAGGAGTTCTGGATTGTGAAGAAGAGCAGCTATCAATTGAATTTTTTGCTGATTCCCTTTTGAAAGTTCTCCAGCCGTTTTAAATTTATATTCTGGGATTGCTAATCGCTCTAACCAGTGATCAATTGCAAGATCCACTTCTTTTTTCGTCATTCCTTCTAATCTACCAAAATATCGCAACTGATCTATTACTCTACTTTTTGTATATAGTCCTCTTTCTTCTGGTAAATATCCAATTGTTACCCCGCTATCACCAAATGACTTTCCATCCCACGTAATAGAACCTTCATTTGGCGTTAATAAACCTAGTAACATTTTAATTGTCGTTGTTTTTCCTGCACCATTTCGGCCAAGTAACCCTAACACTTCACCTTTTGGTAACGAGATTTGCAAACCATTAACTGCTTTTGATTCTCCAAATATTTTTGTTAAGTTTTGAATTTGTAAACTCAAAGTATAAAGCCTCCCCTTTAATATCATTCGTTCTCTCTCTTAAAGACTATTATTGTTTGAAATAAAATATAGTATTATATTTCATTCTCTTATATGTACCACTGTCTCTAATCCATCATTTGTTTCATTTAGTTAAAATTGTAAATAACAAAACGAGAATTGTCAATTATAATTGTCATTTTGACAATTATACACGTCAAATAACTCGTTATTTTTTGCTCATCTTTCTAATATAGGGCACACTACTATATATACAAAAGACAATATGCAAATGTTCATAAAAAAAATTATAAAAAGCATTATATTTTAATATATAATATTAAATGATTTACTAACATCAAGGAGGATACATATGAAGATGAAGAGGGGTATTACCACTTTATTATCTGTAGCCGTTCTTTCCACATTGCTTGTAGCATGTTCAGGAACAGCTGAGAAAACAGTGGCAAAAGAAGAGAAAGTACAATTAACAGACCAGCAATTAATGGCTGATTTATGGTATCAAACAGCTGGCGAAACGAAAGCACTATACTACCAAGGATACAATATTGGTCAATTGAAGCTTGATGCAGCTCTTGCAAAGGGGACAGGCAAAAAACCTGCTATCGTACTTGATTTAGATGAAACTGTTTTAGATAACAGTCCTCATCAAGCTATGAGCGTAAAAACAGGAAAAGGCTATCCTTATAAATGGGACGATTGGATTAATAAGGCTGAAGCTGAGGCTCTCCCAGGCGCTATTGATTTCTTAAAATACACAGAGTCTAAAGGTGTAGATATTTACTACATCTCAAATCGTAAAACGAATCAACTAGATGCAACAATTAAAAACCTTGAGCGCGTAGGGGCTCCTCAAGCGACGAAAGAACATATATTACTACAGGACCCGAAAGAAAAAGGAAAAGAAAAGCGTCGTGAACTTGTTTCTCAAACACATGACATCGTCCTATTCTTCGGTGACAACCTATCTGATTTCACTGATTTTGATGGGAAATCTGTAAAAAATCGCAATGAAACAGTAGCAGAATCAAAAGCACAATTTGGTGAAAAATTCATCATTTTCCCTAATCCAATGTACGGTGACTGGGAAGGCGCTTTATATGACTATAATTTCAAAAAATCAGATGCAGAAAAAGATAAAATCCGTCGTGACAACTTAAAATCATTTGATACAAAGTAAAAGAGGATGGCATTTGCCATCCTCTTTTACTGCATATTTCTTGTTAAAGGCAAGATAAACACTTCAACACGTCTATTTTTCGCTTTTCCTTCTGGCGTATCATTTGGTGCAATTGAACGGTATTCTCCGTAACCAACTGCACTAAATTTTTCTGGTTGCAATTCTTTATTTTGGAGTAACACCTGCATAAAATTAACTGCACGCTGTGTACTTAACTCCCAGTTTGATGCAAACTGAGCATTTGCGATAGGAACTGTATCTGTATGACCCGACACTGTAATTTCACGAGGTGATGCCGACACAAGCAGGTTAGACATCTCTTTTGCAATCCCTAATGATTCCAACTTCACATCTGCTTTCCCTGAGTCAAATAATACATTTTCTAATATCGTTACCATTAATCCTTTTTCAGTTAAATCCGTTTTAAAAGAAGAAGATAATTGCTTTTCCTCAATATACTTGTCAATACTTTGTTGTACTGCTTTTAATTCATTCATTTCTTGCTGTTTCACTTCAGCTTCAGCATCTTTTTTGATTTTCTCAGATTCCAAACCACTTGCCGATAGCTCTTTTTCTTCTTTTGGTTTTTGATCACTTAAAAACTCTTTATTTCCTGTTCCACCTGCTAGTTCACTTCGAAAAGCTACTGCCATCTGTTTAAATTTCGCAGCATCTATACTACTCATTGCAAATAAAACAATAAACAGCGCAAACAACAACGTTAGCATATCAGAATACGGGATTAACCAAGTTTCATCGATATGCTCGTCATGCTTTTTCCTTTTACTTCTTCTATTCTTCCTACTCCGCATTTTTTTCTGCTCCTTTTTCTAGCTTTTTACGCTCAGTTGCAGAAAGCGCACCTAAAATGCGGTTTTTCATAATAAATGGATATGTACCTTCTTGTAACATTAATAAACAATCAATAATTAAACGTTTCTTCTCTAATTCAGCAGCAGACTTTTGCTTTAATTTATTTGCAAATGGATGCCATAATACGTAACCTGAAAAAATACCGAAAATCGTTGCAATAAACGCACCTGAAATAGCATGTCCTAGCTTTTCAATATCAGTTAAATTTCCAAGTGCAGCTACAAGACCAATAACAGCACCTAAAACCCCTAATGTAGGTGCATATGTACCAGCTTGCGAAAAAATAGTAGCTCCTTTTGCATGTCTTTCTTCAATTGCTTCTAATTCGGCTTCTAAAATTTGTTCTAAGTCTTCTGCAGATACACCATCAATCACAAACTTCATACCACGCAAGAGAAATTCATCTTGAATTTTATCTAATTGTTGTTCTAAAGACAAAATACCGTATTTTCTACTCTCAGATGTCCAATGAACAAATAATTCTAGTAACTGTTCATAACTTAAATCTTTTTTATTTGAACCAAAAAGAACTTTAAATAATTTTGGAATCCTTTTTAGTTGATTCATTGGAAAGGCAATACATACTGCAGCAAATGTACCAACAAAAATAATTAATGCTGCTGCAGGATTAACTAAGGCCATTACGTCAGCGCCCTTGACGACCATTCCTACTACTACTGCCAACACTCCTAAAATGACTCCAATAATTGTTGCAAAATCCATTCCCATTCACTCCTAGTCTATACAAGAAGTCCTTTATTCTCCATAATCGTTACATCTCCTTATATGTATATATTACATAAAAAATGAATCACATGAAAGATAGGAAATGAATTATATAAAAAAAATACTACAATTTCACACATTTTCTGACATTTTCTTTGCATTTCTATTACGTTATGACTCTTATATTTCTTTTTCAATAAACTAGACTTATAATAAAAACGATACATATTCTATTAAGAAAGGACAGTGATTACAAGGTATCATGAAAAAGATAATACTTATTTCTGCCACTACTATTGTAATCGGTATCACATCTTTCGCTTACTTTGGTTCTAAATCACCACTGCAAAATGAGGCGAAAGCTGTCGAAAGTCAAAAACATAGTAACCATCCAAAAGAAGAGATTCCTGCTTTTCCAAAAGCTGATCATAATGCAAAGAAACTAGATGATAATTTTTCCGTTGTAACAAATCCAGATTCTGCTCTTGTATTAGTCAATAAACATCGTAAATTACCAGATGGGTACATTCCAGAAAATTTAACGAAACCGAACGTACCATTTACTAGTCCAAAAGATAAAGAGAAAACATTACTTCGCAAAGATGCTGCAGACGCTCTTGAAAAAATGTTCCAAGCAGCGAAAGAAGAAGGTTTAGAACTTACAGCAGTTTCAGGTTACCGTTCTTACAAACGCCAACAGTCATTACATAATACATATATTAAACGCCAAGGAAAAGCTGCGGCTGATTCGGTAAGTGCAATTCCTGGAACAAGCGAGCATCAAACTGGTCTAGCAATGGATATTAGCTCAAAATCTGCTAAATTCCAATTAGAACCAAGATTCGGAGAGACAGCAGAAGGACAATGGGTTGCAGAACATGCCCATGAGTTCGGATTTGTCATTCGTTATTTAGAGGATAAAACAGAGACAACAGAGTATTCATACGAACCGTGGCACTTACGCTACGTTGGCAATCCATATGCCACATACATATATAAGCACCACCTAACATTAGAAGAGGCAACGAAGGACAAAAAATAAGAGAGCGAATCGCTCTCTTATTTTTCTTTTATTCTATTATTGTAATAATTTCTTCCATTCCTCAGGCCACGGTTCGCCTCTTCCAGTTCTTTTCGATGCTTGGACCATCATACCGCGTCCAACTAAACAAACTTCCCCCTCTGCATTTTTGACCATATAGTGTAAATCTAAAGAGGAGTTCCCAACCGCTCCTGCCTTTACATATATTTTCAACTGCTCATCAAAATAAATTTGTTTAATAAAATTGCATTGTAAATCTGCAACAACGATCATCGTTTCTGAAGATTCATGTGTCCACTCTTGCATAAATCCAAGTTCTTTAAACAATGCGATACGAGCTTCTTCAAAATATGTAAAAGCAACGACATTATTTACATGTCCAAACATATCTACTTCACCAAAACGAACTTTGACAGGATTATAAAATGAAAAACCACTTTCCCATTGCTCAAAGTCTTCAATATAAGAAATTCTCTTCATCGTTCCCTCTCCTTTTCGCCCTCAAAATAAACAGAATAAACAGAAAAATAAACTTATAAATATTGCCTCTTCAACACGAAGAGGCAATATTTATTAATAGTTATTGTCGCTACCAAAGAAATCTTTGAACGATTGAATTGTTGTATCACGGTTTAATGCTGCAATTGAAGTTGTTAATGGAATACCTTTCGGACATGATTGCACACAGTTTTGAGAGTTACCACAGTTTGCAAGTCCTCCATCACCCATAATTGCACGCAAGCGATCTGCTTTATGCATTTCACCAGTTGGATGCGAGTTGAATAAACGCGCTTGTGAAAGCGGTGCTGGTCCAATAAAATCAGATTTACTGTTTACGTTCGGACATGACTCTAAGCAAACACCACATGTCATACATTTTGAAAGTTCATATGCCCATTGACGCTTTTTCTCTGGCATTCTTGGACCTGGTCCTAGATCGTACGTACCGTCGATTGGAATCCAAGCTTTAACACGTTTTAACGCATTAAACATACGGCTACGGTCAACTTGTAAGTCACGTACAATCGGGAATGTCTTCATCGGCTTTAAGCGGATGGGTTGTTCTAACTGGTCAATAAGAGCTGTACATGATTGACGTGGTTTTCCGTTAATCACCATCGAACAAGCACCACATACTTCTTCTAAACAGTTCATATCCCATGCAATCGGAGTCGTCTGGTTTCCTTTTGAATCAACAGGATTACGACGAATTTCCATCAGTGCCGAAATAATATTCATATTTGGACGATATGGAATTTCAAACTCTTGGTCAAACTCTTGTGCATCTGGTCCATCTTGTCTCGTAATGATGAGGCGGATTGTTTTCTCAGACATGTTGCTTATCCCCCTTCTCTTCACCCTTAGCAGCTACATCATGTTTTGAGGAATAGTCACGTTTACGTGGTTTAATTAATGAAACATCCACTTCTTCGTAATGGAATGCTGGTGCTTTTCCTTCTCCCTCAAATTTCGCCATCGTAGTTTTTAAGAAGTTTGCATCATCACGATTTGGGAATTCTGGTTTGTAATGTGCTCCGCGGCTTTCATTACGGTTATATGCGCCAATTGTAATAACACGTGCTAACTCGAACATATTTGCAAGTTGGCGTGTAAATGAAGCACCTTGGTTACTCCATCTCGCTGTATCGTTAATGTTAATGCGTTTGTAACGCGCCATTAACTCTTCAATTTTCGCATCAGTTTCTAGTAACTTTTTATTTTCACGAACTACTGTAACGTTATCTGTCATCCATTCTCCAAGCTCTTTATGAAGAACATATGCATTTTCGTTACCATCAAGCGTTAAAATATTGTTAAATTTCTCTGTTTCAATTAATTCATTTTGCTCATATACAGTAGATGAAACAGCATCAGATGATTTAGAAAGACCTTTCATATACTCAATCGCGTTCGGTCCTGCTACCATACCACCGTAAATTGCTGATAATAGTGAGTTCGCACCAAGGCGGTTACCACCGTGCATAGAATAATCACACTCACCTGCTGCAAATAAACCTGGAATACTTGTCATTTGCTTATAATCAACCCATAATCCGCCCATTGAATAATGAACCGCTGGGAAGATTTTCATTGGTAGTTTACGAGGATCATCACCTGTAAATTTCTCATAGATTTCAATAATTCCACCAAGTTTAATATCTAGTTCTTTCGGATCTTTATGAGAAAGATCTAAGTACACCATGTTTTCACCGTTAATACCTAGTTTTTGCTCTACGCAAACATCAAAGATTTCACGCGTTGCAATATCACGAGGTACAAGGTTTCCGTAAGCTGGATATTTTTCTTCTAAGAAGTACCATGGCTTACCATCTTTATACGTCCAAACACGTCCACCTTCACCACGTGCAGATTCACTCATAAGACGTAACTTATCGTCTCCAGGAATTGCCGTTGGATGGATTTGAATGAACTCACCGTTCGCATAATATGCACCTTGTTGATATACAGCAGACGCTGCTGTACCTGTATTAATAATAGAGTTTGTTGATTTTCCAAAGATGATACCAGGGCCCCCTGTTGCCATAATCACGGCATCAGCTTGGAAACTTTTTATCTCCATAGTTTGTAAGTCTTGCGCGACGATTCCTCGGCACACACCTTCATCATCCACAACAGCTCGTAAGAAATCCCAACCTTCATATTTCGTTACAAGTCCTGCTACTTCATGACGACGTACTTGCTCATCTAATGCATATAGTAATTGTTGACCAGTTGTTGCGCCAGCAAATGCTGTACGATGATGTTGTGTTCCACCGAAACGACGGAAATCAAGAAGTCCTTCTTCCGTACGGTTGAACATAACACCCATGCGGTCCATTAAATGAATAATACCAGGTGCTGCATCACACATCGCTTTAACTGGTGGTTGGTTCGCTAAGAAGTCCCCACCATAAATTGTATCGTCAAAGTGGATCCATGGAGAATCCCCTTCACCTTTTGTATTTACGGCACCGTTAATTCCACCTTGGGCACATACAGAATGTGAACGTTTTACTGGTACTAAAGAAAATAGTTCAACATTTACTCCTGCTTCTGCCGCTTTAATCGTTGCCATTAAGCCGGCCAAGCCACCGCCGACTACTATAAGTTTCCCTTTCATGCTCTCCCACTCCTTACTGGTTTGCTAGCTGTGGATCGATGAACGCTAATAATGCACTCACACCTACATAAGATAGACCTAAGAAAATAGCTAATGTTACATAAGTAGAGATTCTTTGTGAACGTGGAGATACTGTAATTCCCCAGCTTATGCAGAATGTCCATAGTCCATTTGCAAAGTGGAAAATTGTTGAAACAACACCAACTAAATAGAAACCAAACATAAATGGGTTGTTTAAAATATCTGCCATCATATCATAGTTTACCTCTTTACCTAACAATGCTTGAATACGAGTTTCCCAGACGTGCCAAGAAATGAAGATCAGCGTAACGATACCTGAAATTCGTTGGAAGACGAACATCCAGTTACGGAAATAGCCGTAAGATACCGCATTGTTCTTAGCTGTAAATGCAATATATAAGCCATATATAGCATGGTACAGTATAGGTAAAAAGATGATGAAAATTTCTAGCGCATACCGGAATGGAAGGAGCTCCATAAAGCCTGCAGCTTTGTTAAAAGCCTCTGCTCCTCTTGTTGCAAAGTTGTTTACAATTAAATGTTGCGTCAAAAAGACACCAACCGGGATGACCCCCATTAATGAGTGCCACTTACGAAACGTATACTCGCGGCCTTTCATGTCCCCATTACCCCCTTGAATGTTTGACTGCTGTTTTCAGATTAATTTACAACAATAATGTTTTTTCACTATTGGCATAAGAAAAACTGAAAAAATTATTCGAAATATTTCAGCATAATTTGATTCCAAGTTCATTTTACCCCTATTTTTGTCGAAGCGTCAAGAAAACGTATACATAATTTGCATATAATTTGCCAATTCTTTTTTTTTCTTATATATTCAGATTTCCCCAAAGAAAAATCTGTTTTTATAAATGAAAAATGTTATATAATAATCCCTATAGAAAGAGGGGAATATTGTGAGCAAAAATACAATCGATATAACATCTTTAGAAGATGTTTCATTGAACGCCTTCGCTTATGAATTGCTACGTGAAGAATTACTACCTGATTTAATTGGTAACGATTTAGATGGTATTTTATACTGGGCCGGTAGAAACCTTGCGAGAAAATATCCGCTAGAAACAATTGAAGAAGTCATTCAGTTTTTTGAAAAAGCTGGTTGGGGCACTTTAAGCATCATTGAACATAAACGTCGTGAAATGCAATTTCAACTTAAAGGTACACTTATTACTGAGCGTCAAAAACAAAAAAGACATTCATCTTATCAATTAGAAGCTGGATTTATCGCCGAGCAAATTCAAAGACAAAGAAACGTCGTTGCAGAGTCCTATGAGGAACAGAAAAAACGTTCAGACTCTATTACATTTCTTGTTAAATGGGATATAAAAGATCTCATTGAAGTGTAGCATCTACTTACAGTCAACTAGACATATAAGTTTAGTTGACTTTTTTGTATATTCATTTAGGTGTGTTTATTTTAAATCTTCAGAAATTATACCAAAAAACAGAAGACATTGTAAACTACAACGTCTTCTTATCTGTTAAATAAGTATAAATTGTCTCCGCTACATTTTTCGGCATACCCGCTTCGACAAATTCCGATACGGAAGCTTCTTTCATCTTTTTTAATGAACCAAAATGTTTTAGCAATACTTTTTTTCGTTTATCACCGATTCCCGGAATTTCATCTAACGCCGATTGAATAACAGATTTCCCGTGTAATTGACGATGGAATGTAATTGCAAATCGATGTACTTCATCTTGAATGCGCTGCAATAAATAAAATTCTTGGCTATTCCTCGCAAGCATAACAGGCTCAGGCGGATCCCCAATAATTAAATGTGATGTTTTATGTTTTTCATCTTTTACAAGTCCTGCCATTGGAATATATAATCCAAGCTCGTTTTCAAGAACATCACTTGTAGCCGTGAGATGTCCTTTTCCCCCATCGATAATTATTAAATCTGGCAAAGGTAAATTTTCCTTCAATGCTCTCGTATAACGGCGTCTCACAACTTCCCTCATAGACTCGTAATCATCTGGCCCTTGGACCGTTTTAATTTTATATTTCCGATATTCTTTCTTCGCTGGTTTCCCATCGATAAAAGCAATCATTGCTGAAACAGGATTTGCCCCTTGAATATTTGAATTATCAAACGCTTCAATACGATAAGGTGTTTCAATACCGAGCTGCTTTCCTAAATGATCAACAGCTTTAATCGTTCGCTCTTCATCACGTTCAATTAAGTGAAATTTCTCTTCTAGTGCAATTTTTGCATTTTTATTTGCTAATTCCACAAGATCTTTTTTCTTCCCACGCTTCGGCTGTGTCGCTTCAACTTCTAAAAAGTGCTCTACTAATTCTGAATCGATACTTCCTGGAACAACAATTTCCTTCGGCTTGAAATGGCTACTGTTTTCATAAAATTGACCGATAAAAGTTAAAAATCCCTCTTCTGGTTCATCATAAATCGGGAACATAGAAACATCGCGCTCAATTAGCTTTCCTTTTCGAACGAAGAAAACTTGAACACACATCCACCCTTTATCAACTGCATATCCAAACACATCCCGATCCACTAAATCACTCATAATCATCTTTTGCTTTTCCATAATTGCATCAATATGAGCAATTTGATCTCGCAACTCTTTCGCTCGTTCAAATTCTAGTTTCTCGGAAGCCTCGTACATCTTTGTTTCTAATTTTGAACGAATTTCTTTATGCCCACCATTTAAGAATTTAATAATTTCATCTACAATTTCTTTATTTTGCTCATCCGTTACTTCTTTCACACAAGGTGCTAAACATTGACCCATATGATAATACAAGCAAACTTTATCTGGCATATTTGAACATTTACGAAGTGGATACATACGATCTAATAATTTCTTCGTTTCATGTGCAGATTGCGCATTTGGATAAGGCCCAAAGTACTTTCCTTTATCCTTTTTTACATTTCGCGTAATGAGTAAGCGCGGCTGTTTTTCAGCTGTAATTTTAATGAAAGGATATGTTTTATCATCTTTTAATTGAATATTATATTTTGGATCATATTTTTTTATTAAATTTAACTCTAAAATAAGAGCCTCCAAATTTGAGGAAGTCACAATATATTCAAAATCAACAATTTCTCCAACAAGCCGGAGTGTTTTCCCATCATGTGAACCAGTAAAGTACGAGCGCACACGATTTTTGAGTACCTTTGCTTTTCCGACATATATAACCGTTCCCTGCTTATCCTTCATTAAATAACAACCAGGTTGATCGGGCAAAATTGCTAACTTCTCTTTTAAATGCTCGTGCACTCGTCTCCCTCCATTTCTACATGCTTATCATTTTTATTTTCACATAAAAACATACTATGCCAAAACACCCAACATACGTTCTTTTATTGTAACGGAAAGGTTGTAAAAAAGAAAATAAAAAAAGCTACCAAATGGCAGCTTCTTTATTTTAGAAGTGTTTAGAAACTAATTCTACTAACGCTTCTTTCGGTTTATATCCTAACGCTTGATCAACTACTTTACCGTCTTTTAATACGAAAAGAGCTGGAATACTCATTACTTCGAATTGACGAGCAGTTTCTTGGTTTTCATCAACGTCCACTTTTACTACTTTTACTTTCTCGCCTAACTCTGAATCGATTTCCTCTAATACAGGAGCGATCATTTTACAAGGTCCGCACCAAGGCGCCCAGAAATCTAATAATACAACACCTTCGCTAGTTTCAGCTGCGAAGCTTTGGTCATTTGCATTTATAATTGCCATTTTATTTCCTCCTTCAAGTATATTCTACCAAGAGTATATCATTAACTTTTATACGTGGCGAATATTATGTATCGTTATGTATTGTAACAAAAAAATGTTCCTTTATACTATATAAAAATATGGATGAAATACTAAAAAGATGAGAGACAGGGGATCTCTCACCTTTTTCTATATATAGGGGTACTTCACTTGGAACTCAAGGGTACTCAAATCATGAATGTACTTTTAACTTTTTGAACTCTTCTGTTAAAAGAGGTAATACTTCAAATAGATCACCGACAATACCGTAGTCAGCTACTTTGAAGATACTTGCTTCTGGATCTTTATTAATCGCAACAATTATTTTTGAATTAGACATACCAGCTAAATGTTGAATCGCACCAGAAATTCCGCATGCAATGTATAGGTCTGGTGTAACAACTTTACCTGTTTGACCAATTTGTAATGAATAATCACAGTACTCAGCATCACAAGCACCACGAGATGCTCCAACAGCGCCGCCTAGTACGTCAGCCAATTCTTTTAACGGTTTAAATCCTTCTTCACTCTTCACACCACGTCCGCCAGCTATAATGACTTTCGCTTCAGAAAGATCTACACCTTCTGCAGTTTTACGGACAACATCTTGAATGATTGTACGTAAATCTTTCACATCTACTGTAATAGAAGACACGTCACCTGTGCGAGACTCGTCTTTTTCAAGAGTTGCAATGTTATTTGGACGCACTGTCGCAAATAAGATACCATCTGTTACAATCTTCTTCTCAAATGCTTTACCAGAATAGATTGGACGAGTAAAGATAACATTGCCACCTTCAATTTCTAAAGCAGTTACGTCAGAAATTAAACCAGCTTCAAGCTTTGCTGCTAATTTTGGTGATAAATCTTTACCTAGTGCTGTATGTCCAAATACAATACCTTCTGGCTTTTCTTCAGCATATACAGCTAAAAATGCTTGTGCATAACCATCAGATGTATATGATTTTAATTTATCATTTTCAACTGTCACAACGCGATCTGCACCGTAATGAATCAATTCATTTGCAAAAGAGGCAACGCTGTCTCCAACTAGAAGACCTACCACTTCACCGCCTTCTGCAATTGTTTTTGCTGCTGCTACCGCTTCAAACGAAACGTTACGTAGCGATCCATCACGAACTTCACCCATTACTAATACTTTACGAGCCATAGATTTTCCCTCCTGCATATATAATTTCGTATTTTATTAGATTACTTTCGCTTCTGTGTGGAGCAATGATACAAGTTCTTTTACTTGATCTTGCAGCTCGCCTTGTAACACTTTTCCTGCATCTTTCTTAGGAGGCAAATAGATTTCAATTGTTTTCGTTTTTGCCTCCACATCATCTTCTTCTAAATCTAAATCATCTAATTCTACTTCTTCTAGTGGCTTCTTCTTCGCTTTCATAATACCTGGAAGTGATGGATAACGCGGTTCATTTAAACCTTGTTGCGCTGTTACTAGAAGAGGTAATGATGTTTCAATTACTTCTGTATCCCCTTCAACATCACGCTCAATCTTCACATTTGTACCATCAATTTCAAGCTTCGTAATCGTCGTTACGTATGGGATATTTAACGCTTCAGCTACTCGTGGACCAACTTGTCCAGATGCACCGTCAATCGCAACGTTCCCGCCTAAAATTAAATCAATTTCTTTATCTTTTAAATATTCAGTAAGCACTTTTGCTGTTGTAAATTGGTCACCATTCTCAACATCATCTTCAATGTTAATTAGTACCGCTTTATCGCAGCCCATCGCTAATGCTGTGCGAAGTTCTTTTTCACTATCCTCGCCACCAACTGTTATAACAGTAACTTCTCCACCTTGTGCATCTCTTACTTGAATCGCTTCTTCAATCGCATATTCATCGTAAGGGTTGATGATGAATTCCGCTTCGCCATCGTAAATTGCACCGTTTTTAATTACGATTTTTTCTTCTGTATCAAATGTTCGTTTCATGAGTACGTAGATGTTCATTCCATTTACCCCCTTATTTTTCAGAAAGATTCTATCAATTTTAAAATTCTGTTAATTTTTATTAAAAAAATAATTGGACTACCTACCACTAAATGAAGGCTTACGTTTTTCTAAAAACGCTGCTACGCCTTCTCTACCATCTTCACTCGTAAATACTTCACCAAAAATCTGTGATTCACGCTGTACACCTTCATAATAATGAGACGATTTTGTCGTTTGTAATAACTCTAGCACAGCACGAGTTGTTGCTGGGCTTTTTCCAGCAATCTGTTTTGCAATTTTAAGCGTATCTTCTAAAATGGATTCTTCAGAAAACACTCCGTTAACAAGTCCCCATTGCAATGCTTCTGCACCAGTAATTGGTGTACTTGTTAACATCATTTCACAAGCTTTCGCTTTACCAACATAACGTGGTAAGCGCTGTGTACCTGCAAAACCAGGAATTAATCCAAGTGTTAATTCAGGTAAACCAAGCTTTGTACTTTCAGTTACAAAGCGCATGTGGCAAGACATAGCAAACTCAAGGCCACCGCCAAGTGCCGCTCCATGAATTGCCGCAATAACTGGTTTTGAGCATTTTTCAACACGCTCAAACGTAACTTGTCCAAGCTGTGCTAACTCTGTTGCTTGCTTCGCTTCAGTAACAGATGTAAATTCTTTAATATCTGCCCCCGCTGAGAAGAAGCGCCCTTCACCATGTAAAACAACAACACGAATGTTATCATCCTTTTCCACTTGATCGATTAATTCAGTAACGTCATGCATAACTTGTGAAGACATCGCATTAGCTGGAGCATGATTTAACGTCGCCACCGCGATATGATCTTCAACTTTTACAGATAGGAATTTCAACATGATCCCTCCCATTATTTACGATAGCCACAAGCTGCAATAAGTAGCCCGTGTACCGTTTTTGAAAGTGCGACCAGATCATACTTATGATCGCTCATTACCCAATTGGTCACAACTTCATCTACTGTTCCAAAGATCATTTGTCTTGCCACGCGAACATTTAAATCCGCCTGAAATTCACCTTGCTTTATACCTGTCTCTAAAATCTCATCCATAACTTGTAAGTAGCCTTTTAATACTTCATTTATTTTAAGGCGCAAGTCTTGATTGGACTGCCTTAGTTCTAATTGCGTAACGATAGCAAGAGGATCATTTTGTGACAACAGCAAGAAGTGCGTTTCTACCAACATGAATAACTTCGCTACAGCGCTTTCAATTCCTGCTATTTTTTGACGAATTGTTTCAACAAATTCTCCCATCTTCTCTTGGAATAAGGATATCAATATATCTTCTTTATTTTTAAAATATAAATAAATCGTGCCATCAGCTACCCCAGCTTGCTTTGCAATTTTAGAAACTTGCGCTTGATGGTATCCATTCTCTGCAATCACAATGACTGCTGCATCAATAATTTGATTGTATTTCGGTCTATTTTTCTTCACTTTACTGTCCCCTTCAAGAAGATGACTGAATGAATAGTCATTCATATTCTTATAATACTGACTATTTAGAAAAGTGTCAATCCTATTTTTTCAAAAAGAAAGGGCCTTAGCCCGTTTGCTCATCCTCATTCTTTCTCTTCTCTTCATCTATTAGGACACGGCGTAAAATTTTTCCGACTGTCGTCTTCGGCAACTCACTTCTAAACTCATATACCTTTGGAACTTTGTAAGCTGCTAAATATTTACGTGCAAACTGATCTAATTCTTCTTCAGAACACTCAGCGCCTTCTTTCAAAACAACAAACGCTTTTACAGTTTCCCCTCGATACGGATCAGGAACACCGATTGTTACCACTTCTTGCACCTTTTCATGTTCATATAACACCTCTTCTACTTCACGAGGATATACGTTAAAACCACTAGCAACGATCATATCTTTCTTACGATCTTTCACATAGAAAAAGCCATCCTCATCCATGTATCCTACATCACCTGTATGAAGCCAGCCATCTTGCAGTACAGCTGCCGTTTCTTCTGGCTTATTCCAATACCCTTTCATAATTTGTGGGCCCTTTACAACAATTTCACCAATTTCACCTGGAGGTAATGACTCTCCTGTCTCAAGTGACATGATGATTGCCTCTGTATCCGGCCACGGTACCCCAATACTTCCCGGCACACGCTTTTCCCACAAAAAATTCCCATGTGTAACTGGTGATGACTCCGTTAATCCATAACCTTCTACTAATTTACCACCTGTAACTCTCTCAAACTCCTCCTGTACTTCTACAGGAAGCGGTGCAGAACCACTAATACAAGCCTGAATTGAAGAAATATCATATTCTTTTAAAAGAGGACTATTTAATAGAGCAATATAAATGGTTGGTGCTCCTGGAAATAGTGTGACTTTATGTTTCTTAATTGCTTCAAAAACCATTTTCATATCAAACTTCGGAATAAGCACCATTTTATACCCTTGCATAATACTCAAATTCATTACAGCTGTCATCCCGTACACATGAAAAAACGGAAGAACACCAAGAATTACCTCTTCTCCTTCTTTACAATTATATAACCAATGCGCTCCCATTAAAGTGTTCGAAACGAGGTTTTTATGCGTTAACATAACCCCTTTTGGAAACCCTGTCGTTCCCCCTGTATACTGCAAAAGGGCTAGATCATTTTCAGGATCACATGGAACTTCAACATTAGCACTACTTTCCCTTTCTACTGATTTCCAAAGATGAATCGTTTCGCTTTCCGACACATTCACAACAAGATTTGCCTGCTTTTTTTGTACAAATGGATAAAGTAAATTTTTAGGAAATGGTAAAAAATCTGCAATACGGGTTACGATAATGTGCTCAATCTTTGTTGCAGTTTGAACGTTAGTAACTCTCGGAAACACTAAATCAAGGCAAAGAATAACTTTTGCCCCTGAGTCATGAAGTTGATACTCAAGCTCTCTTTCTGTATAAAGAGGATTCGTTTGTACGACAATACCACCCGCAAGCAAAGTACCATAATAACCAATTACAGATTGCGGACAATTCGGTAACATAATCGCAACTCTATCGCCTTTTTCAATACCAAGCCTTTGAAGGTAATTCGCAAATTTCTTTACCTTGTCATGGAAATCTGAAAATGTAACATCTTTCCCTAAAAAGTGAAGCGCTTTCTTTTCTGGATAACGAGCAGCCATTTTCTCTAAATATCTATGAAGTGGCTGAATATCATAAGAAATCGTCCCTGGAATTTCATCTGGATAACTCTGCAGCCAAGGTTTTTCCACTCTCATTCCCCCTTCCAATACTTGTGAAAATAAATGAATGTTCATTCATGATGGTTGTTTTCATTATATTATAGTCATAACAGCGTTACAATCATAATATTCTGACTTTTATATAACTATGCTTTACTTCGTTAACTTCTTATTATATGTATAAACTCTCTTAATTTTAAAAGAATAAGAGAGTTCACGTTACTTAGCTTAATCTTATAATCGTTAAAACTGCACCAGGTGTAGTCGTTGATAATGTTGCAACAGCTAACAATCCAAACAACTGCAAACTAATTGCACTCCCCGCTGCAAGAGTCGTAATAATTGTTGCACTAAATGAAGTCGTCGCTAATGCAGGAGAGTTGATAGTCCCAGCAAGCGGTGCTCCATTAATTGTAATTCGCGAACTAACTAATAATGAAGCCGTTATATTAATTGTATATGAAATATAATAATTCCCCGCATTTGCGGCCGTAAATACTGTGTTCCCCCCCGACACTGTAATTCCTGGACCGATATTCTGATTATTTGGAAGTGGGACATTTGTTCCACCAAGAAGCACTGATATTGCCGCTCCTGATGTATTATTCGCAAATGCATACGTCGCAGTTATACTTGTACCTGTTACTCCCGTTGCTCCCGTTTCACCTGTTGCTCCCGTTGCTCCCG